>RFTA01000100.1 GCA_009923685.1 Actinomycetota bacterium | reverse complement strand
TTCAAAGGTCCATATCATGTTGATTCGTTGATGCGTCTGCCGCTGATCTGGCGACCCGCGCCGAACACAAAAACTTTGCCGTCACGGGTCAGCGCGCCCGTCGGCTTGGTTTCTTTGGCTTCGACTTTTGCCCACATCGCCGGCATCGAACGGCCCAAATACACCGAGGCGCCGCGACTGCCTGTCAGCGACAGCGACGCGCAGACGCTCGGGCACGAGCGCGTGCTCACAGAGTGGGACAGCATATTGTTCGGCAAAGTTGTGCACCTGCGCACGATTTGTCGCAACAACTGGGTTTGCACTGCGGCACTTGACGGCACGATGAATAAATTTGGCGAGGGCGAACTTTACGATTTAACAAACGATCCGCTGCAACATGTCAATCGCTGGAACGATGAATCTGTTCGTGCAATGCGCGATGATTTGCTCGCCGACTTGTGGGCCAACCTGCCCGCACAAGTGTTGCCCCTGCGCCACATGGACGCCCCCGTCTAACGATTAATCTTCGAAACATGGAAGTCGGTTTTATTGGCCTAGGAAACATGGGTTTGCCCATGTGCAAGCGACTTCTCTCCGCCGAAATTCAGGTCAAGGTATTTGACCTAAACCAGCAAGCCGTATCTGAAGCCACTGCGCAAGGTGCAAACGCGGCGAAATCAACTGTTGATTGTTCGACTCAGGTTGACGTCTTATTCACGTCATTGCCCCGACCAGAGCATGTTCGACAAGTGATGACCAACGATGGTGCATTAAAAAGTTTGAAACCTGGCGCCATTTGGGTCGACCTTACAACCAACCGAAAAGAACTAGTCATCGAGTTGGCAGCAAATGCACCTCGTGGCGTCTCGGTGTTGGACTCACCGGTAACGGGCGCTGTTGACGGTGCACGAAACGGCAGACTCACTCTTTTTGTCGGCGGAGACAAGTCGTCATTTGATCGAGTTGCCCCGCTTCTCGCAAACTTAGGAAAAGCCATTCACTGTGGTTCTTTGGGCTCGGGCAACGTGGTAAAACTCGTAACCAACCAGCTCTGGTTCATTGCAGCCGCCGCAATCGGCGAAGGATTCGCAACAGGCATCGCAAATGGCGTTGAACTCAACACACTTTGGGGTGCGATCAAAGACAGTGTTGGCGACAGTTTCGTTGTTCGTCACGATGCGCCTTCTATTTTTGCCGGACATTACGACCCATCTTTTTCACTTGAACTCTGTCTCAAAGATTTGGGTCTAATCAGTGAACTGGGTCAAAAAGTCAACGCCGAACTTCCAATGACCGCCGCTGCGATCTCAGCTTTTGAAGTTGCCAGAGATCGATATGGGGCAAGTGCGGCCGAACTTCATGTTGCCAAGCGCATCGAAGACGACGCAAATATTTCAATGAGACTTGAAGGCGATTGGACACCGCCATGGGAAGCATAGAAAGATTTCTCCGTGACGCGCGAATATCGAATTGACGATCTTGTCGATTTTGCGACTTACCCGCTAGACCAACCGAACAGCATTGCGTATAAAAACGTTGTTGACGACGCGCGATCACAACTTCAACAAGATGGATGTGCTGTCATAAGAAACTTACTAAGACCAACGGCTCTGAAGGTAATTGGTCAAGAAATAGTCGAGCGAAAATCAAAAACCCACTACTCAACATCGAATATGAACCCATATTTTCATTCAGAAAAGAACCCTCAATATCCCGATCATCACCCGGTCAACACTTTCATCGAGCGATCGAGTGGTTTCATTCCAGGAGATTCATGGGATTCATCGCTGGCAATTGATGTCTTGTTTAGAAGTGACTTACTGACAAACTTCATTCGCGACGCACTCGAGACTGAGGCGGTTCATTGCTATGCCGATCCGCTTGCAGGTTTGACGGCAAACATTCTCGATCCAGGTCAGCAGTTCGCCTGGCACTTTGACACAAACGAATTTGCCGTCACAGCCATGATCGACGAAGCAGACGATGGTGGTCTCTTTCAATATGTTCCGATGATCCGCAACCCCGATGACGAGGCATTCGAAAACATTCAGCGAGTTCTGGATGGCAACCTCGAAAATGTCAAAACTCTCGAACTTCGGGCTGGAGATCTGCAGATTTTTCGGGGCCGCCACTCGCTACATCGAGTGACTCGAGTGCCAAAAAATTCAAGACCACGTCATGCTGCAATTTTTGCCTATACGGCTGAACCTGGTGTTATTGGCCGGGTTGAACGAACTAAACAATTATTTGGTCGAGTGTTGCCCGCGCATGAGCAAGCCGAACGGCTTCGTGTACGAACCGACCAATTAATCGACTAGACGGCTGGCACTTGTTGGGTAATGCAGTGAATGCCACCGCCGCCACGGGCGAGAATCTCACCAATCTCAAGACCAACAATGTCGCGCCCCGGGATAAATTCGCCGAGTAGCGCCAGCATTTCGCTGTCGGCGTCGTGACCGCAAACAGGCACGATCACCGCATCATTACAAACATAGAAATTCAAATATGGCACTGCTGCTCGAATCGCATCGGTGACAACGAACGGCAAAACAGGTATCTCGTGCACTGTTAAACCTGCGGCTTTTGCCACGGCGATATTTTTCGTACACCGTGCATGGTCATCTTCGTTTTTATCATCGCAACCTTGCATGATTACGGTCTTTGGGCCGATGAATGCAGCCACGTTGTCGACATGACCATCGGTATCATCATCGAGAGCGAGCCCAAAAGGCAACCAAACGACTTGCTGCTGGCCTAATTCGCTACACAAACGTTCTGAAATTTGTTCGCGCGAAAGTTTTGGGTTGCGATTCGGGTTCAACAAACACTGTTCGGTGGTT
>RFTA01000099.1 GCA_009923685.1 Actinomycetota bacterium | reverse complement strand
CAACAACAAACCCTGATTCGGAAGAACCTCATCCGGACGGGTCAACAACGAGGGAGGCGAAATGCCACAGAATAAAACCAAACAAGACAAAACCACAGACAAGAGCCACGGCAAGAACTATCGCAATGCGGTTGCTTCTTACGACCGCGAGACTCTGCACACACCTGCCGATGCAGTCGCCAAAGTCAAGTCATTGGCCAAGGCAAAGTTCGACGAAACTGTCGAGTTGGCGGTGCGTTTGGGTCTTGATCCGCGCAAGACCGAACAAAGCGTTCGTGGCACTGTTTCGATGCCATCAGGCACGGGCAAGTCTGTGCGAATCGCTGTTTTTGCAGCAGGCGAAGCAGCAAAGCAGGCTCGTGATGCTGGCGCCGACATCGTCGGCAGTGACGAACTCGCCGCTGAAATTGAAAAAGGCAAAATGGATTTCGACATTGCGATCGCAACCCCAGACATGATGCCACTTGTCGGTAAGTTGGGTCGCGCACTCGGACCTCGCGGTTTGATGCCGAACCCAAAAACCGGCACGGTGACAACAGATGTAGCCCGTGCAGTTGCCGAGTTCAAAGGTGGCAAAGTTGAATACCGCACCGACCGTTATGGCAACGTGCATATTCCGGTAGGAAAAGTTAGTTTCGAAGCCTCGGCTTTGGCGATGAATGTCGCCGCCGTGATCGACGAACTAAACCGTGCGCGCCCGGCTGCGGCCAAGGGTCGATTCATCAAGAAGATTTCGGTGTCTTCGACAATGGGACCAGGCGTGAAGATCGACCCTGCACTCGTTGCAGGCGAGTAGAAATTCGTCATCTCGAAAAATACTTCGTGAATAAATCGGCAAAGTGATGCGCCGGTCAAAAAAAATTACGCTGCAAGACTTATTGCTCGTCGCACCGGCTTTGGTCGTGGCGGTGTTGTTGCGCGTGATTAGGCCGGTGGCGACGTTCAGATTCAGAAATCTGCCGGCCGATGAGATTGGTCCGCTAACTGTTGTGTCGCAGCATTATTTGCGGATCAAAGAGTCTCGACCAAAATCACGACAGTTTGATTTCTGGTACCTCAAAGATTCTGTGAAAGTCAGCAATGCATACATGCTGTCGTTTGTCGAGTCGCAGATCAAAATTTATCGATCGCGATTCATCGAATTGATCGCGGCATGGAATGAAAAGTTGCCAGGCTCTGAGCGCCATCTGATCGAGTCTGAAATTCGACTCACGTTGCTCGAGCGGGTTGGCAGCAAATTGCGACTGCCACAAGTTGATCGCGAAAAATCGTGCGAATATGTTCGTCAGATTGGTATCGATCCACAAAAAGAATTCGTTGCGCTGATGGTTCGCGACGGTGCTTACAAAAGTGACATCGCCCAGGCGAACACTCAACAGCGAAGCGACAAAGAGCTTTATCGAAATCAAGACATCAACGACTATTTGCCTGTTGCCGAGAAGTTCGCCTCGATGGGTGTGCAAGTCATTCGCATGGGGGCAAAAGTCGAGCGCTCTTTTGATTCACAGTCTGCTTTTGTTATTGACTATGCAACTTCAGGCAAACGCACCGAGGCAGCCGACATTTATCTGGCAAGCGAGTGTGCGATGTGTATTTCGACAAATCTCGGCTTTGACCACATTTCGGCGCTGAGCGGCAAACTTCGAGTTATTACGAACCAAGCATTGATTTGGCAAGCGTCGACACTGTTTTATTCAACCGATGTGTTTATTTTGCAGCGTTTTACAGAATCGGCAACCGGCAAGAATCTGACGCTTTCAGAGTCGTTACAGATAGCCGAAATTCGCAACCTCGACTGGTATCACAAGGTGATCGGTCGCGGTTTGCAATTTGTACGCAACTCACCCACTGAAATTCTCGAAGCGTCTGTTGAAGGGTGGCAACGAAGCAAGTCACAGTGGGTAGAAACCCCTGAAGACCTTGAGTTACAGGCGCAATTTTGGTCGATATACGACAATTTCTTTCCAGATCATAAAAGCCGTTTCTTGAACGGCCGTCCGCATATTGGGTCGCATTTTTTGCGCAATAATCACTGGTGGCTGGCATAGTCAAACTGAAACCACATTGGGTTGGCAAAGCGGGGTGTGAAGCCGGTTGTTGCCCGATATCGTCAAGTTTGTTAAAAAGCAGCAATCACAGCAATGTGAAGGTTGCCCACCGCAGAAATTTGGTCTGAAATTTATTTCAGATAATGAGCTAGCGATAGTTCGCCAAACGAGGTGAAAGAATCTGGTCGCGAGTTGTCGCGCTGGGTTGTTCCGCACTGCGTTGAGCGCCCGAGCATTGTCAAACCAGAAAGTTTTGAATTCATGGCAAATGCAAGCGCAGAAAAAGTTGCGGTAGTCAAAGAGGTGAGTGAGAAACTCGCCAAGTCGAACGCAGCCATCATCACCGAATATCGCGGATTATCTGTTGGTTCGTTGGCAACATTGCGCCGCGCCCTTCGTCCGCACGGCGCCGAATACAAGGTCTATAAAAACACGCTTGCTCGTTTCGCGGCACGCGAGTCTGGTTACGCCGAACTCGAACAATTCTTGAAAGGCCCGGCGGCGATCACTTTCATCGACGGCGATGCTTCAGCTGTTGCCAAAGTTCTCAAGACGCACGCCAAAGAGAATCCTCTTCTCATATTGATGGGTGGCGTAGTTGCCGGTAAGGCAGTCAGCGCAAAAGAGCTCAAGGCGCTTGCCGACCTACCGCCACGCGAAGTCATGCTCGCTCAACTTGCCGGCATGTTGCAAGCACCACTCACCAAGACGGCAAACATGTTCGCAGCGTTGCCGCGTAAGACCGCATATGCCCTCAAGGCACTCGTTGAACA
>RFTA01000098.1 GCA_009923685.1 Actinomycetota bacterium | reverse complement strand
AGTTATGGTGCAAATGGCCGATCGTGTTCGCCAGCAGTCAATGCCGGTTGTTGAAGCGCCAGCCGATGCATCTTCAGACGCTGTGTCTGCAGCAGCAGCCAAAGCCACTGCCGCTAAACCAGCCGCAGAGAAGGCATCGAAAAAAGCCTTCACCGCCAAAGACGACGAGCCAATCGAACTCTAAATAATCGCTAACGCCATTGCGGCTGGCAGGTCATTATCGGCCTGCCAGCAGTGGCTTTTCAAGGGCGGCCCAAATCGCGCCTGTAAAATAGAACAGTCGTGACCCGCAACTATTTCGTTCGCACTTTTGGGTGCCAAATGAACGAACATGACTCTGAGCGATTGTCTGGTCTACTCGAATCAGACGGCATGACAAATGTCGACAGTGTTGGTGACGCCGACGTTGTGGTCATCAACACATGTTGCATTCGCGAAAACGCCGACGACAAGTTCTATGGCACTCTAAGTCAGTTGAAGAACTGGAAGACCGAAAAAGAAGATCGCCAGATTCTCGTCGCGGGTTGTCTTGCTCAAAAAGATAGAGAACTGATACGCGAAAAAGCGCCGTATGTCGATGTTGTCATCGGCACCCACAATGTTCATCGTGCCGCCGAATTGCTAGTCGAAACGCGTTACGGTCGGCCCGTCACCGAAATTCTTGAAGAGGCGGTGCTCGATGACCACACAATGTTTCCGAGTGCGTTGCCAATGCGTCGCGAAGTTTCTTACAACGCATGGGTGACAATTCAAATCGGCTGTGACAATACTTGTGCATATTGCATCGTGCCTGCGGTGCGCGGCAAAGAGATTTCTCGGCCAGGCGACGAAATTTTGGCCGAGGTTGAAGCTTTGGTGCGAAGTGGCGTAACGCAGATTTCGTTGATCGGTCAAAACGTCAATAGTTACGGTCGCGATCTGTCTTTAAATGCCAGGGCAGCGGGCGACGTAACGGTGAAACCCAAACCACAATTCGCAGAGTTGCTGCGCAGAGTCGGTGCAGTGTCGGGCATCTCGCGTGTGCGGTTCGTCAGCCCGCACCCCAAAGACATGCGCGAAGACACACTGCTGGCGATGGCCGAGACACCGACAGTTGTCGAACATCTGCACTACCCGTTGCAGTCGGGCTCTGACGCCGTGTTGGCCCTAATGCATCGTGGTTACACGGCCGAGCGTTATTTGTCGCGACTTGCGCAAGCCCGTGAAATGATCGACGATCTCGCCGTGACCACTGATGTGATAGTCGGGTTTCCTGGTGAAACTGAAGAAGACTTTTTGAGAACCGTCGAGGTTTGTGCTGAGGCATGTTTTGATTCTGCATTTTCATTCATTTTTTCACCGCGCCCCGGCACCCAAGCGGCAAAGATGGTCGACAAATTTATTGACCCGGCTGTGGCTGTCGAGCGCTACGAAAGATTGAAAATTGTTCTCGATCATTCGGCAGTCATCAAGCATCGCGAGCGCATCGGTCGACTCGAAGAAGTTGTCGTCGAAGGCATGAGCAAGAAGAACCCCGATTTGACAACCGGTCGCACACGACAGAACAAAATTTTGCACTTCAGTTCACCGCAACCGTTGCGTGTTGGCACGTATGCCAAAGTTGAAGTCACAGACGCGGCGCGATTTCACCTCTCGGGTCGTTTGGTCGAGGTCGGCGATGCACCAAAACACAAGTTGCGCCTCGCAGTGTCTAGTGCAAACTAGATTAAGCGCCGATTTTTTCGTTCATGAACAATCTCTCTCGTAAGCCAGTTGTCATCGTCGGGCCGACGGCAAGCGGCAAATCATCTGTAGCCATGGCGGTAGCCCAAGCCGAGTCAACCACGACGAGCCAAGTGCACATCGTCGCCGTTGATGCGATGCAGGTATATCGCGATATGAATATCGGCACGGCAAAGCCGACAAAACAAGATCAGGCTCTAGTGCCACATCATTGCATCGATCTGGTTGATAGTCACGACCGATTCACCGTGGCCGAGTTCAAAAAAAGCGCGAGTGTTTCACTTGATGAAATCGACAAACAAAACGGGCGTGCGTTGTTAGTCGCCGGCACCGGTTTGTATCTGACGGCGGTGATCGACGAGTTGGTTTTGCCGGGCGAGTTTTTAGACATTCGTGCGACCCTCGAAGAAGAACCAGATACGACAAAACTTTTTGCGCGACTCGCAGAACTTGACTCAGTAGCGGCCGAAAAAATAGAGCAGTCGAATCGACGTCGCATTGTTCGTGCGCTTGAAGTTTGCATCGGCAGTGGTCGACCCTTCAGCAGTTTTGGTCCGGGCACGAATGCGTATCCCGAGAACGGAATCGTTCAGATCGGCTTGCGATGGAGCCGCGAGCGTCTTGCCCAGCGCGTCGCCGATCGGGTTTATGCGATGATCGAAGAAGGGTTTGTCGATGAAGTGGCCGAATTGCGTGAGTCGAAACATGGCCTGTCGCGCACGGCCGCACAGGCGCTTGGCTATAAAGAACTCTTGTTGCATCTTGATGGCAAGTTAAGTCTCGATCAAGCCATTGCCGACACGATTACACATACACGTCAATTCGCGGTGAGACAAGAGCGATGGTTCAGGCGAGACCCGCGCATTAAATGGGTTTCGATCAGCGAAGACCCAGTCGGCGAAATTGTGCCGATCATCGCCAAGCATTTACGCTAGACAGAAATAGTCATGCAAGTTGTCGTCACCAAGCATCACGGTCTCGGAAACGATTTTTTGGTGCTCGATCTAGGTCAGTTGCCGTCGCAAAAAGTAGAGCTAACAAAAGTCGACTGGCCGAGTGTCGCAAAATTGTGGTGCGACCGCCAGCGCGGTGTCGGTGCCGATGGTTTGTTGTTGCTGACGCGAGTTGACGACTTCAAATTAAAAATGCAGTTGTTCAATCAAGATGGTTCTCGAGCCGAGA
>RFTA01000097.1 GCA_009923685.1 Actinomycetota bacterium | reverse complement strand
GCGGTCAGATGCAAATGGCTTGAAGTTGTGATCACGTTGCGCGAAAGTTCGGATGGAATCAAATAGAAGTCGGCGCCGTGACCAGAGACCATGCTGCGAGCAGGTTGTTGTTCGTGCGAATCAAAACATCCCATGCGAAATCGCCTATTACGCAAAGTGTTTTTGACATCACCGTTAACGGTATCGCCGAAAATTATTGGTGGATTATTCGTGCCGCATTGCGTGATTCGGCGGTGGCGAGAACGCCGACTGCGGCGATCACGAACGTTGCACCGACGATTCGCGGCACAGTGAGAGGTTCGCTGAGAAAAACCACACCAGCAATGATTGAAGCGACCGGTTCGAATGTTTGGATAATCGCTGTTTTGCCCGTGCCGATTAGGTTCATGCCGCCGTAAAGTGTGGCGGTCGGGATGACCGTGGCGACGACTGCGAGCAAGAACACGCTTAGCCATCCTGCTGTTGTGCCCGGAAACACAACAGCGACCGAACTCGGCGTGACAAGCGAATAGATCGCGAACGAACTTGCGGCGCCGAACATAACGATGGTGACGCCAGTCGGTAGGTCGACTTTCGGCAACACTTTTGAACTTATGATCATGTAGAACGCATATTCAACCGCCACTATAAGCACAAGTACGACGCTGAATGTGTCGGCGTTGCCAACTTGACCTGCAGCGATGGCGACACCGACAAGTGTCGAAGCCAAACACCAAATGATTATTCGACTCGGTTTGTTGCCAAGAAGCCACCAAGAGAGCAACACGACGATCACTGGATTGCAATAAAAAATCGTTATAGCTAGTCCGCTGTCGATGTTTTCGATCGCCGTGAAGTAGAGAATCGTGGCGATGAAATAGCCGAGCGCGCCAAGCAGAAAAAGTTGTCCGAATAGTTTTGGTGCCGGCCATTTTGGTTTTACGAGACCTGATGCGGTTGAATTGCGCAAAACCAGTTTGCGCACGACGAGCATCAGCAGAGTTGCTGTTGTGAATCGGGCGAGCAAGGTGCCGACCGCATTGGCGCCACTGTCATATGAGAATTTGGCGAAGGTTGGTGCGAGACCGAACCCGATGCTGCTGATGATTATCAGTGCAACGCCCAAAGCATTCGGATTTTTACGCACTCGGCAAATCTATAACATCTCGCGATGTCAGTTCATAAAGAATGTCGAAATGATTTCGCTCCGTGAATTGTTTTTGATTGACGGGTGAGTGGGTTTTCGTTGATGACCAGGCTGATGAAAATTCGCTCGACTGTCGCTTGAATTCGTTTGTTTCGTTCTCGCCCCAAATAACGGCGAGCGGTGTGTTCGCGGCGTAGCCGACGAGATTTATCGGCGAAAGATTCTTGGCTGTTTGTTCGGTTAGTCTGACGGCGTCGTTGACCGAGGTGTGCACAATTGGCTCTAAATCAAAGATGCCTGAAACCATGATCGCGCCGGCAAATTTCGGCGAGTCTGGTTGACAGAGTTTCATCGCTACCAGATGAGCACCAGCAGAATGGCCGATCAAGATCATGTCTTGCGGAGCAAACTTTTGTGTCAGAAAGTTGATTGCCTGCGAAATTTGCTCGACGATCGTGTCGAGCGACTCGCTTGGGCACAACGAATAATTTATTGATGCAGCGTTGAAACCCAAGTCGAGCCATGCTGGCGAAAGAAATGTGCCGTCATCGGCCGAAAGCCGGCGCCAAAACCCGCCGTGTACGAAAACGATTAGTTTTTGCGACGTTGCGTTTTCTGCGAGCCACAACCATGCGTCGTCATGCGAGGCGTATTTCAGTTTGGCGTGACCTATGGTTTGGCGCGAGGCGTGGCCGGCGCGCGCGTATTCATCCAAATAAATTTGAATGTTTTCTACTCGAGATGCAGGCGTGTATTCGCGCTCGAGATCGACCGCGCTATACCTATGCCAACTCATGTCAGGTTCGCGTGCATCGGCCTCAGATTTTGAATTTGAGCGGGTGACGGGGATCGAACCCGCATAACGAGTTTGGAAAACTCGGACTCTAGCCATTGAGCTACACCCGCAAAGATTAAATTGCGTAACCAGCCAATAGCGTAATGGGGGTGAGCGACGACATACTTGACGTTGATTTGCTGGCTTTTGAACAGGGTTCGCCGGCCGCGCGCAAGGCAGTGGTCGAAGGCGTTCGACGAAGCTTAGAAACCGGGTTCGTTTATACGAGCCACGATCTTTCAGAAGATCTGCTCGACATGGCATACGGCATGCTCGCAGAATTTTTCTCGAAGTCGACCGACGAAAAACAAAAATTCGTCGCCCACGGCACCAACGGCCAAACGGGCTACACCGGTGTGCTGCTCGAGACCGCAGCGTCAAGCGACAAACCCGACTGGAAGGAGATGCTCAACTGGTCGACGCCGATACCCCAAGGGCATCCGTTGCGTCGCAGATATCCGCAGTCGTATCCCGAGCCACTTTTGCCCGAAGTCGCAGTGCCCGGCATCTCAGATGTGCTGTTTAAATTTCACGATGCGATGATTGATTTGCAAACTCGGTTTTTGCGGATCATCGCCGTCGGCATCGGCTGTCACGAATCATTCTTCGATGAAATGGTCAGTTATGGATCAGCCTTGACACGCGCAATTAGATATCCGCCGATGAAGCAACTGCCGGAGCAGGGCCATGTCTGGGCCGCAGAACACGGCGACATTAATTTGATCACTGCGCTACCGCGAGCGACAGCGCCAGGGCTTCAAGTGAAATATAAAGGCAAGTGGATCGATGCGATTCCGCCGCAGGGGCGCGTGATCATCAACTCAGGCATCATGCTTGAGCGAATCACGAACGGTGTCTTGCCAATCGGCTGGCACCGTGTCGTGGCTGCACCAGGTTTTGAAGGCGAACGCTATAGCGTCGTGCAATTTTGTCATCCGCAACC
>RFTA01000096.1 GCA_009923685.1 Actinomycetota bacterium | reverse complement strand
ATCTGTCGGGTTCGCAAGTTTTGAACGAATTCAAAGAGATCGCGGCGTTGCGAAAGACATTTTTTGATTCGGCCCCAGAGAGTTATTTCACCGACGAGGCAATGACACCAATCGGAAAGGCGCCAATGGCCGTGTTTTTAAGTATTCGCGCCATGGATAGTTGGGTGCACGAACAAGATATTCGTCGAGCAATCAATAAGTCGGGCAATCAGGGCTCGCTGTGCGCCGAACTAAGTGTCGACCGACTATGTCGCACTTTGCCGATGGTTGTTGGCAAACGGGCGAAAGCGCCTGAAGGTTCGGTTTCAATCGTGACTATCACCGGACCAGTGCAAAGAAAGATAGTCATAACTGTCAAAGACGGCCGTGCGGCGATTGTTGAAAACAGCGACACGGCGCCAACCGTTGAAATTGATTTCGATAGCAATACTTTTATCGAACTCGCAACTGGTCGCGCGACTAGTGATGAGTTGCGAAAAAAAATTAAATTTGGTGGCGATATCGCTCTTGGCGAACTGATAGTTGGCGCACTAAATATGATGATCTAACCGCGTCTCGCGCGGTTAGATATCCTTATCTAGTCATGGTGTCGCCTGCTTTCGACCCTGTTGTCGTGCAAAAAAAGATTGACGCTCTAGTCGAGCGGGACGCTGAATTTGCCAAGATGGCCCGAGCGAGAGAAGAACAGCGCCAGATTGTTCGGTTCGGTGAAATACGTGAATATTCGTTTCCGCCGAATACGTCGCAGGTGCATGTCACAAACTGGGTGCACTCAAGTTGGATGCGGCCAGCACGATTTATATATCGCAACATTCCTCGACCATTGCGCCGATTGATAAAGAAAATGGCTCTATGAGCGAATTCTTGGTCGTCACCGATGCGCAAGGCGCCACCCTCGACGATTTGGTCACAACGCACAAATCTTTGGTGGTTGCAGGATCAAAAGACATCAAGTGGCTCGTTTATGGCGCGGTGCCTGATGCGGTAAAACATTTGCAGCGCCGATGGTCATTTCGTCGAGTGCGAGTTGTTGCGACTGCCGACGAGTTTAAGACCAGCGAATATGTCGTGTTTTTAAACAGTGGTGACGGGCTTTATCGCGAGTCATTGGTCAACGTGCGCGAAACTTTTCGCAGAAATGCGACCGCCGATTTGATTTATGGCGACTCGGCACACCCGACCGGCATCAAAGCCGAGCCGCTGAGTTTCGTGCATCGCCCAGGTTGGTCGCCCGAGAGATTGCGCGCTCATTGTTATGTCGGCGAGACTCTCGTTGTTCGCGCCGATTTGATCGCCAGCGCCGCGACGATGACCGATCTTGCGGTGCGACAACCGCACGATCGCGCTCTGCGGCTTACAGAAGTCGCAAAAAATATTGTACGCATGCCTGAAATTTTGACGATGGCCAAAAGTCAAGATACCCGCCCATCAGCGTCGTTGACCGCGGTCGTCGAGCACTGCGCACGACAAAAAATTGACGCAACATGCGAACTTGATGCTTCTGTACCGAGTGTTCGTGTCAAGCGCAAGTTGACAAGCGAGCCGAGCGTCGCAGTCATCGTGCCGACTCGTGGCACGTCTGCCGAAGTGTTTGGCGCAGAGCGCGTGCTCGTTGTTGAGGCGGTGCGCAGCCTGCTTGAAAAGTCGACATACCAAAACTTTGAAGTTGTCGTTGTTGCCGACACGCCGACACCGCAATCGGTGCTCGACACTCTGCGAGAGATTGGCGGTGCGCGGTTGAAAATAATTGATTACGACCGACCATTTAATTTTGCCGAAAAAAACAATCTCGGGGCGATGTCGTGCGAGTCTGATTTAATTTTGTTGCTTAACGACGACACTGAAATCATTACCAATGATGCGCTCGAAATCATGGTCGCGATGTTCAACGACCCGACTGTTGGCGTTGTCGGCCCGATGTTGTTGTTTGAAGATTCGACCATTCAAAGTGCAGGCCACATTTTTAGCCCCGACCCAACCGACCTATATCGCGCGCGCAGCCCCGAGATGGCCGGGCCGCAAAACTTGTTAAAGGTTCAACGCGAAGTTTCAAGTTTGATCGCTGCGTGCGCTTTGATACGTCGCGATGTGTTCGAACAAGTTGGCGGGTTGTGCATGGGGTTTCCGGGCAATTGGAACGACATCGATTTTTGTCTGAAGGTTCAACTTGCCGGCTATCGAGCAGTGTTCACACCACACGCCCACCTGTTTCACTTTGAGTCCAAGACCCGCATCGCCAAACGAGTTGAAGCCGAAGTCGCAAAACTTGGCGCGAGGTGGGGCTCGGTGCTTGATGATGATCCGTATTTCAACCCGAAACTGCAGCGATACACCAACATTTGGAAGACCGATTCGACATCGAAACAATCGCTCGACGAAGCGCTGAGTTTTTTGCTTACGGTCGCCTAGACGTTTGACTGCGGGCCGATTGCCCCGATCACATTGAAATATTCAAGATGAGCTTTGACCACATGCACAGCGTCGACATCATCAAGAATCTCGATGTTGTTTTTTTCGGCGGCATCTAACAGATAAGCCGTGAGCGTCTGCTCATCGATCACAACTTCGTCGACGATGTCTTGCCGTCGATCGACGACGCCGGTAGGTTGCAGACCTTTGTCATGTAACCAGCGCATATGAAACACCAACAATTTGCGCAACTCGGCATACGTGAGCCGCGCTTGGGTTTCGCTCGGCAAATTGTCGGCGACGAACTGAGTTGCTTGTTCGAGTTCGTAAACGGCCCGCGGCGCGACACTGTCGAGGCGACGGGCCTCGCGACCAATGATTACTGCTGCGATTGCAAAGACCAGCAGCGCGGCAATGATGCTGGCAATTATTAAAACCGCAGACATGCGGTGCGAAAACTTTTAGATGCCGATGCGTTGCGCCAGAAGTTCGCGATGATAA
>RFTA01000095.1 GCA_009923685.1 Actinomycetota bacterium | reverse complement strand
AGCCGCCGCAGGGGCGCTTTGCTTGACTTGTTCGCGGGTTTGAGCGATTAGGTCGCTCGCCTTTAATCCAAGTTTTGATAATTCTGCTTCACCAGAATCGCTCGCCCACCGAGTCACAATTTGTTCGGTGACTTCTGGATGAAATTGCGTCGCAAACGAACGACCTGCGCGAATCGCTTGTGGTCCAGCCGCGCTGGTGGCAACGACTTCGAGCAACTCTGGCACCGTGAAAGTGTCGTAGTGCCACTGCATCCAAGTGCCGGCAATCACCGAGTTTGGCGATTCTGCGTCAACTTTGTGCCAGCCAACTTCATGTTGCTCGGCACGCTTTGCCGAACCACCAAATGCAGTCGCCATGATTTGCGCGCCAAAGCAAATGCCGAACAATGGAATGCCACGACGATGTGTTTCTAAAATTAAGTCACACTCGGCGCGCACACTTTTCGCGACGTCTGGCCAATACGCCGACCACCAACTGCCGAGTAACACAACCAAATCGGCGCCATCAAGTGACGGCCACAAGTCTGGGTTTTCGCGCTCGCAGTGTTCGAATTTGCTGCCGTGCTCTTTGAATCGCTCGCCAATAAAACCGTGCTCGACAAATCGCTGACCGATGTATCCCGGATCGGCGTCGTCAGAATTGGCGACAAGCAGCGCGCGCAAAACGTCGACCTTCAGCCCGTTCTTTGCCAACCACTGACAAGAAATGAAGCCTGCAAGTCGGACATCACTTTTTTCATCCCAACACTGAAGCCCGTCGTCGAGTCATTGTCAAGCTCGGTGTCGACCACAGACTTGAAGACGAGACTCTGTGGTTGACTAGAGGCTTTTCGACTAGTTGAAACGGTAACCAATGGTCGAATACGCAACACCGACTTTGCGATGTTCAAGATGCTGCCAATCGTCAAGTTGTCTTGCGCCACTATCAACTTGACCACGACGGTTGAACCGACACTAGAACTCGCAATTTTTTTGGTGTGCGCGACAATGCGTCTTGCTGCATCTTCAACATATATATAGTTGCGCGAGGTCTCAAGCGGTACGAACAGATTGACTGGTTGACGGCGCAACACCGAAAAGCAAATCGTTGAAATCAAACCTTGATTTTTCGCCAAATCTTGGCGTGCACCATAAACATTTGAGATTCGACCGATCAGTGCCCGCACGCCAGTCTTCTTCGCGAAGTCGCTCAGCGCTTTTTCTTGAGCTAGTTTCGCATCGCCGTAACTGCTCAACGATTTTGGTGCGGTGAATTCGGTGAATGGAAGATTCGTGCTGCCTCCGTAGACCGCCCCCGCAGACGAAGCAAAAAATAGAGACCCTCGTTGCATCGTCGCCGTGTTCGCGTTCGACTCAATCGCGCGCAGCAAACCCTCGAACACCGTATTTTCTTCGCTCATCTGATCTGGCGAACTGTTCAATGTTCCGCGACCTGCACACCAATAAATCGTCCACGGCTGATCACCAACTTGTGCAAAAAAATTCTTGCATTCTTCGCCAAACTGCTCGACTACTCGCTCTCGGTCGCCCCAACTAAATTTTTGCGCCGAAAAAAACAGATCTGTCGAACCGCCTACTTGTTGCTCTACGCTTTGGCCAAGCAGACCGCCACTACCAATTATCCACGATTTCATCGTTGCGAGTTTTTTGCGGCTCGCGCACGAGTCAAAGCATCGCTTTTCGGGTTCGAGCGAATCAAATAAAGCGGACGCCCAATCGCGTTACGAACGACGACCCCAAGATATTCGGCCAAAATTCCCAAAGACAGCAAAATTACCCCGCTCGTGGTCGAAACAATTATCACAACGGTTGTCCAACCAGCGACAAGTTCACCGTCGACAATTCGCCCATAAAGAACATAAGTCGCGTAAAGCACACCAAAAAGAAACGAGAGCGAACCAATGATGCTGACCAGTCGCAACGGTCGCGTGCCCGAACTCAAAACCAATCGCAAGAAATGACTCAACAAACGCTTAAAAGTAAAACCTGTTTGTCGTGGATACTCGGCGCGCGGCGAAATTTCGCAGACCACCGATTTGTCGACAACCCATGTCAACGCAACATCAAGATAAACACCCGAACCCGCATAAGCGCCGACACTTCGACCGATCTCACCCGACATCAGACGAAAACTGCTGAAAAACTCACCGTCTTGCGGGGATAAAAATTTGGTGTAGAACCATTTCGCCGTAGATGAAAAAATATTTCGCCATCGCGAGTGCGGGGCGCCACCGGCAAACTTCGCATATACGAGCTGCGAGTTGTCGTCAATAGCTTTGTCAAGAAGGTCGGCGATTCGGGCAGGGTCGTGTTGGCCGTCTTCGTCAATCGTCACGATCCAATCTGAAGTGCTTGAAGACATGCCGGCCAAAGTTGCTGCATGTTGACCAAAATTTCGTGACAACCAAACTGGCCGAACCCACTCGTGACTTTCGGCAAGCAAATTGATCACTTCTGCCGAGTTGTCTGGTCCAGAGTCATTGACGAGCAACACTTCGCTGACTACATAACCGATACCTCTTGGAGTCGTCGATAGCTTCGTGAATTTTTCGATTTCACCAACTACTCGCGCGATAGTCGACTCACCCCGATAAACAGGCACAACAACCGAAATCGTCGCCAAATATGGGTCACTGCTCTGCATTTGCACCACTCTTAACCTTACCTACAATCCCCGAATATTCGATTTATGGATGAATAGCACTTATAAACTTGCCACAGCGATGGATGTCAAAAGCAAAAGAGCAACAAGCTGTGTCTGAAAAAAATTTGGGGATTGATCCAGATGCGATTCGGGCGGCGCGTGAAGTCGGGCGCTCGGTAGTCGAACATACGCCGGTTACTCCATCGGCATATTTGTCGCAACAATTTGGCGGGCAGATTATTTTGAAAGCCGAAAACCTGCAGCGAACCGGT
>RFTA01000094.1 GCA_009923685.1 Actinomycetota bacterium | reverse complement strand
AGGAGAGAAGAACAATGAGCAAAGCGAAATTCGAGCGCAACAAGCCACACGTCAATATCGGCACGATGGGCCACATTGACCACGGCAAGACAACTTTGACCGCGGCGATTTCAAAGACGCTTGCCAGTAAGGGTCTCGCCGACTACACACCTTTCGATCAAATCGACAAGGCTCCTGAAGAAAAAGCTCGTGGTATTACGATCTCGATCGCTCACATCGAGTACAACACCGAGAACCGTCACTACGCACACGTCGACATGCCAGGTCACGCTGACTACATCAAGAACATGATCACCGGTGCCGCACAGGTAGACGGTGCAATCTTGGTGGTTGCTGCAACCGACGGCCCGATGCCACAAACTCGTGAGCACGTGTTGCTCGCAAAGCAAGTCGGTGTGCCATACATCGTCGTTGCGCTTAACAAATCTGACTCTGTTGAAGACGAAGAAATGTTGCAACTTGTCGAAGAAGAAGTTCGCGACCTGCTCACTTCATACGAGTTCGACGGCAAAGGTTGTCCAGTCGTGCGCGTGTCGGCACTCAAGGCTCTCGAAGGCGACGCTGCTTGGCAAGAAAAGATCATGGAGCTCATGGCTGCATGCGACAAATCAATTCCAGAGCCGAAGCGCGAACTTGACAAGCCGTTCTTGATGCCGATCGAAGACGTGTTCACGATTACTGGTCGTGGCACCGTAGTAACCGGCAAAGTCGAGCAAGGCAAAGTTCACACAGGCGACGAAATCGAAATCGTTGGTTTGCGTGACACTCAAAAGACTGTTTGCACAGGTGTTGAAATGTTCCGCAAGTTGCTCGACGAAGGTCAAGCAGGCGACAACATTGGTGCACTTTTGCGCGGTACCAAGAAAGAAGAAGTCGAGCGTGGCCAGGTGCTTTGCGCCCCAGGTTCGATTACTCCGCATACAAATTTCGAAGGTCAGGTCTACGTGTTGAAGAAAGAAGAAGGCGGACGCCACAAGCCTTTCTTCAATAACTACCGACCACAGTTCTTCTTCAGAACAACTGACGTAACCGGCACCGTCGAGTTGCCAAAGGGCACCGAAATGGTTATGCCTGGCGACAACGTGACGATGACAGTTGAACTTGGTAAGGCGATCGCGATGGACGAAGGTCTTCGCTTCGCGATTCGTGAAGGTGGCCGTACAGTTGGCGCCGGACGCGTAACAAAGATTCTTAAGTAGATCGTCGAGAACTGGTAAACGCTGATGGCACAGAGCATTCGTATCCGTCTAAAGGCGTTTGATCACCAGAACATCGACGATTCTGCAAAAAAGATCGTTGAAACCGTCACTCGTACGAGTGCAACGGTGCGTGGGCCAATACCTTTGCCGACAGACAAGCATCGTTTCACAGTCATTCGTGGACCACACGTCGACAAAGACTCACGTGAGCACTTTGAGATGCGCATTCACAAGCGTCTGATCGACATCGTTGACCCGAACGCCAAGACAATCGACAGTTTGCAGCGCCTCGAGTTGCCTGCCGGCGTCGACATCGAAATCAAGATCCAAAACGCTTAAGAATTCGGTAAGTTTCGTCACTGCGACGAGTGTTTGGGTTTCTTGAGTAGTAGAAATTATTCATGAGCGATTTCAGTGAAATCTCGCCGCAGTTGCCGCCGCCACAGTTGCCGGCGCAATTAGAGAGTTCGCCGCACGATCACGACGACGATCGGCGGCGTCCGCGACGCAGATTTGGTGTTGTATTGGTTGCTGCGATATTTGGTTTGTTGGGTGGCATCATCGGCACATATGTCGCCCAAGATGCAAATCTTGTCGATTTGGGTAACACAGAATCCACAACGCAGATAACTTCGGCGCCCGTCGTTGTTGCAAGTGCAGACGACGCGAGTGGCGACTCGCTAATCGCAAAAGTTGCCGAACGCTTGGCCAACAGTGTCGTCACGATCTCAACCACTGTCAATGATGAAGTTGGTGGCGGTCGAGGTGTCGGCACGGGTGTCGTTTTGACCTCTGATGGCGAGATTTTGACGAATGCACATGTTGTCGCCGATGCATCTGAAGTAGTCGTGCGTTTCGCAGGAGAGACCGAGCCGAGGGTTGCAAAGATTTTGGCAAGCGACGTTGGCAACGATTTGGCGTTGATCAAGGTCGATGCAAAGGGTTTAGTTGCGGCAACTTTTGCAAAACCTGGCAGCGTGCAAATCGGCGACACCGTTGTCGCTATTGGGTATGCACTGGCTCTTGACGGCGGGCCGACTGTAACTTCGGGCATCGTTTCTGCGTTGAAGCGCACGATCGAAACTGACTCGGGTGCGCTGAACAGTTTGATTCAAACCGATGCGGCGATTTCGTCTGGCAATTCGGGTGGTCCCTTGGTCAATCTCAAAGGTGAGGTGGTTGGTATAAATACGGCCGTTGCCAGAGGAGACTCAGAGTCGGCCGCCAACAACATTGGTTTTTCGATTTCGGTCGATGAAGTTTTGATCGTGATCGAGCAGCTGCGCGAGCAGGCGAACGGTGCCGAGCGCAAAGAAGGTTTTCTTGGCGTTGGATTGGCGGCACGCGAAGATGGTGGACAAGGGGCGATCATCACCAATGTGCAACCAGGTTCACCGGCAGACAAAGCGGGCATCTTGATCGACGACGTCGTGCTTGCCGTTGACGGTGAACCGATTGATGGTCAGGCTGGTTTGGTGGCGGCTATTCGTGATGCCGTGCCTGGGCAAACCGTCAAAATAGAGATTTTTCGCGATGGTCAACGGCTCACTTTTGAGGCGACATTGATTGCTCGCACCGAATAATTTCAAGCCTAAAAATAGCCAATTTTCTTGGGTTTTTTGGTTTGGGGTCGTGATTTTCGGTGGATAGAGTAAACACTTCGTTCGTGGCCATGCATCGCGTGGTTTCAAACGAAGAGATCAATTCAAAAAATTGATGTCTGTGT
>RFTA01000093.1 GCA_009923685.1 Actinomycetota bacterium | reverse complement strand
AAGCCGGGTACGCAATAGTCGAATAGATATTTACAAATCGATTTGCTTGTGAATCGATTGATCGAGCAACAGGGCCTTGGGGTCGCCTGAAAATTGAGCAATTTCAAAGTTCCATGATCCTTGTTCGACGAACCAACCGTGAGTTTTTGTATCGCGAGTTGCCAAACTTTGCAATGACGCTGTGCACTCGACATGCTTTGTTTCGCCGGCGCGAAGCTCGACACGTTTAAACGCCACCAGCCTTAGCTTCGGGCGCTCGATTAGCGAATTTTTGCGACCTGCATACACCTGAACGACGGTTGCGCCATCTCGTGAACCCGTGTTGCTAACTTCGCATCTGAACTTGATCAACTCGTTTGTCTCAATTGCTGGCGATGAGATTGAGAACTGCGTATAACTGCAACCAAAACCAAACGGAAACATCGCCTCGTTGCCGTCGCGGTCGAGCTTCCATTGACCGTGCCAGTAGTCGTATGTAATTTTTTTGGCATTGCGATCAAAAAACGGCAAATGCGATTCATCGTGAGGTATTGCAAAAGGCAAGCGCCCCGATGGGTTCACGGCACCCGACAAAATATTTGCGAGTGCCCGACCGCCGTTGATGCCGCTGTACCAACCCATGACGACTGCCGACACTTCGTTGATCCACTCTGACATGACGACGGCACTGCCAGCCACAATCACGACAATCGTTCGTGGTTGCACTTTGGCAACGGCGCGAATCAATTGCACATCGTCGTCAAGCAACCGAATTGACTCTCGATCGCCGCCAATCGAAAACGTGCCGTTGCGAGATTTGATGCGCAATTCATCTGGCGCGTAATGGTGATTTTCGCGCATGTATTTTTCGTATTCGCTAGCCAAAATTGGGTCGTCTTGTCGCGGAATTTGTTTGACCAGATCAACTGTGTCTTCGGAGTCACCAATGAATTCGCCTTCTTCTTCTTTTGTGTAACCAACAACCACAATTGCAACATCTGAACGCTTGGCTAATCGCGCTTGCTCTTCGAGATTTGCACCAGGCTCGTAAGTAACTTCGCAATTTGAGAAGTGTTCGCCGATACCCATTAATGGCGTGACAACATTTGGTGCCATTACATCGCTGCTACCACCGTCGCCAATGTTGCGCGCAGCAGCAAGACGACCAAACATCGCAATTTTAGAACCTGGCTTCAGATCTAATGGCAACAGAGCCGTGCCGCTGACACTTTCGTTTTTTAAGAGCACCACCGACTTCTCGGCGACTTCTTGGCTGAGCATTACGTGTTCTCTACACAACACGATTGAGCAGTCGCGCACCGGCAACTCGCCGACATTGAACTTCAACATCGTGGCAATTGTGCGGGTTACCGCGCTAGCGACAAGTTCTTCAGTGATCAAACCTTCTGCGAGTGCGGCGACTATTGGCGCATTTCGAATCATGCGATAAGGCATCTCAACATCAAGACCTGCTTGCAGAGACTTCACGCCATCTCGAACACCAAAGATCCAATCTGAGATGACAAAACCCGTGAAACCCCATTCGTCACGCAATATGTCGGCAAGCAGTTCTTCATTTTGGCTACACCACTGACCATTGACTGAGTTGTATGCAGTCATCACGCACGCGACACCTTCGTCAACGATGCGTTTGAAGTGAGGCAGATAGACCTCGTGCAAAGTGCGTTCGTCGACTGTGACGTCGACGCCGAATCGTGCGTTCTCCATTGAATTGAGCGCAAAGTGTTTGAGCGTTGCCATCACATGGCGTTGCGCGCCGCGAGTTAGAGCGGCACCCATTTCACCAACGTGATGCGGGTCTTCACCATAAGTTTCTTGTGCTCGCCCCCAAGCTGGGTGACGCAACAAGTTGACGCAAATACCGCCATAAAGATCTGCGCCAATCGTGCGAAGTTCTTTGCCGATGGCATTGCCGACTCGCACTTCTAGTTCTGGGTCAAAAGTTGCCCCGCGCGCCATCGAGACAGGAAACGCAGTCGCCTCGCCCACGACAACGCCACGAGGCCCATCTGAAAAATGAAAACCAGGAATGCCGAGTCGCTCGACTTTGGCCGCCCTGAACGGACGACTGTGATAGCCGCCCGTCGTTATGTCTTTGATGCCCACCCAAAACGGCACCGCCCCATCGAGACAATGCACTTTTTCTTCAAGCGTCATCGAATCAACTAGTTCGGCGGCGACCACCGCAGAATTTATACCATTTTTTACTTTTTCAAGCGCAAGTTGATAAGCCGTCGCCACACGATGAGACTAGGCGAAAACTAATTTCGTCGAAATTTCGACTTTTTTATTCGACGCGCAGGCCGGAGATTGCGCGAGCAATCACCAGCTGCTGAATTTCCGAGGTGCCCTCGAAGATGGTGTGAATCTTGGCGTCACGGTGCCAGCGCTCAACTGGATATTCGCGCGTGTAGCCGTAGCCACCCAAGATTTGAATCGCATCTTCGGTGACGCGCACCGACATTTCTGATGCGTAGAACTTGCTTTGCGAACCTTCAGCATTCTTGTAGCCACCATTTTTTGCCAGCCACGATGCACGCCAAATAAGCAAACGAGCCGCATCAATTTCGGTGATCATGTTGGCAAGTTTGAACGCAATCGCTTGATGCATAACGATCGGCTTGCCAAATGCCTTGCGCTCTTTGGCATAGTCAAGCGCATATTCGTATGCAGCACGCGCAATGCCGAGTGCCTGTGCACCAACTGCTGGTCGAGTTGCTTCGAATGTCGCCATCGCCGGTTGTTTGCCGCTCGAAGTGCCTTCGCGATAGCGCGCGAGTTTGGCGTCGAGTTTTTCTTTGCCGCCCAACAAACATCGACCCGGCACGCGAACATCTTCAAGCACCACTTCTGCCGTATGGCTTGCACGAATGCCGTGCTTCATGTATTTCTGACCCTGGCTCAGGCCTTTTGTTTTTGGCGGCACGATG
>RFTA01000092.1 GCA_009923685.1 Actinomycetota bacterium | reverse complement strand
AGTGCGAGCACCGACAAGATCATCAACGGAATTGTGATCAACAGGCCAGACTCGTGCGGGCCATGCGACCCGTGAGCATCGTGGCTCGCATGTTCGTCATGTGTGTCGTGCGAGCCGTGAGCGTCGTGTAAATCGTGACTTGCGTGACCGGCAGAAGCCCCTCGAGGTTCACCGAAGAAGGTCAGATACGTCGCCCGAGTCATATATGCAGCCGTCATAAACGCTCCGACCAAACCGATAATCATGAACGTGTTGTAACCGTTGTGCCCGACATTGTCGATGATTTCATCTTTTGAAAAGAAACCCGAAAACGGAAACACCCCACAT
Organism: Actinomycetota bacterium; assembly: GCA_009923685.1. Lineage (GTDB taxonomy): Bacteria > Actinomycetota > Acidimicrobiia > Acidimicrobiales > Ilumatobacteraceae > BACL27. Next base: position 2,613 of record RFTA01000092.1, on the reverse strand, counting down.
AGGGCGAGCGTCGAGATGATCCAAGTCGTGAAGGTGATCGGCATCACTTTGCGCAGACCACCCATATCGCGCTTCATGTCAAAAGAGTGGTGCGACGCACTGTGGCTGATCGAACCGGCACCCAAAAACAAACAAGCCTTGAAAAATGCGTGAGTGAAAATATGAAACACCGCCGGCAACCAGGCACCAGCACCCAGACCGAGCATCATGTAGCCAAGTTGCGAAACCGTCGAATATGCGAGCACGCGCTTGATGTCATTTTGTACGAACGCAAGAGCCGCCGAAATGACAATGGTGATGCCGCCAATTATCACGATCAAGTTGCCACCACTACCGAGAATGTCTAAGCCGACAAAGAAGACCGGATACAAACGCGCCACCAGAAATACGCCAGCAACAACCATCGTGGATGAGTGCAATAGCGAACTAACTGGCGTTGGGCCCGCCATCGCATCGGGCAACCAGGTGTGCAACGGAAACTGACCGCTCTTGCCGATGCTGGCGATGAAAAGTGCGATTGCGGCGACCATGATCACTGTGCTGTCGGGTTCACCCGATAGCGCCCAGGCCGAAATGCCGCGAATTGAAAAACCCGAGAGACCCAGATTTTCTTGTGTCCAATCGTTGGCCGCAAAATAGAGCATGCTGATGCCGACAAGCAGGCCCATGTCGCCGGTGCGAACGGTGAAAAATGCTTTCAGAGCGGCGCGGCTGTTGGCGTCCTCTTCCCACCAGTGGCCGATCAACATGAAACTGCACAATCCCATGATTTCCCAGCCGAGCAAAAATAAAATCATGTTGTCGGCGAGCACCATCGCCAGCATGCCGCCCGAGAACAAAGTCAATGCGGCAAAAAAGTGCGTATAGCGCCGATCGCCACGCAAATACTCGAGCGAATAAATCTGTACCAGGGTCGAAATGAAAGCGACAACAAAGAGAACCACAACCGAGAGTCCGTCAATGTGTTGACCGATTCCGAAATCAAAACCACCACTGCGCCACCATGACCACGACTTGATAACGGGCTCAACAAACTGCTCTTCTGTGGCACTGTTGACTCGCTGTATCCATTGATACGCCGCACCAGCCGAGAGCACCAACGAGGCAAGCATTGAAGCAACACCAAGTTCGCTGCCCTTCATCGGCAATCGTTTGCCAATCAAAATGATCAAAGCAAAGGCAATCGCCGGGACAAGCGGGATTAGCCAGGCGTTCTCAAGAAACCAACCCGATGCAAGTGGTGCGAGAACTTCGGTTTCAGCTGGCAGCAAGTTCATCCGCGCATCTCCGAAAGATCATCGACAGAAATAGTTTTCTTGTTGCGATAGACGAGCAACACGAGACCGAGACCAACCCCGACTTCGGCGGCCGCGACGGCGATTATGTAAAGGGCGAAGGTGTGCCCGTCGGTCGAGCCATTGCGCATCGCAAATGTCAGCAAGTTGATATTCACAGAATTCAAAATCAATTCAATTGACATCAACATCAATACGGCGTTCTTGCGGGCAATGACACCATATATGCCGATGCAAAACAGCACCGCTGCCAAAAACAAGAACTGATTTACAAACATGCGATCAGTCCTTTCGCGCCAACACAATTGCGCCGACAACTGCTGCCAACAAAACAAACGAAAGTGCCCAGAATGGCAAAAGGTAAGGACCGAAAATCTGATCGGAGACTTCTTGGGTCGAAACTACCTTGGCAGAATCAGGCAGTTTTTCATCTCCAAATGATCGAGTCAGCGCGAGACCCATCGCCACCAACATCACTAGTCCAACTGGGATGCCAAGTTTCTTGTATGAGTTGTTGAGGTCTGACTCGGCGCCAATTCGGGCACGGGTCAGCATCGTGCCAAACAAGAACAACACCATCACCGCACCTATATAAACGAGTACCTGGGTTATCGCGACGAACTCAGCAGCAAGCAAAATATATTGACCGGCCGCGCCCGCCAAAACGACAACTAACCACAGCGCGGCGTGAACGACATTGTTGGTGGTAACTACTCGCAACGCAGACACGACCATCAACACTGCGATTATCCAAAAGCCGATGTTCTGAGCGATCACGAAAGTGTTGTCCTTTGGCTATTTCTTTTTCTTGTCGGCGCCGGCTTCGAGCGCAGGAGCTTCGGGGACTGTTTCCATCCACTCGCTAAGTTTTGTTTTGTCGTGCAACAAGTCGGCAATGTTTGGCTCTGAGTATTCGTATTCTGGGCTCCAGAACAGTGCGTCGAACGGACAAACCTCGACGCAGATGCCGCAATACATGCACAGTGCGTAGTCGATGTCGAATCGATCGAGCAGGTTGACCTGTCGTGGTTTGCCACCTTCGCGACGCGGCGGGGCGAGTTCTTTGTGCGCCTCGATATAAATACACCAGTCGGGGCACGATCGCGAGCACAACATGCACGAGGTGCAGTTGTCCTGATGCAAGGCGATGACGCCACGCGAGCGAATCGGTGGAGTTTCTTTTTCGTGCGGATATTGAACCGTGTTCGAACCCTTTGTTGCGGTATTGAACAAAGTGCCGAGCGTGACGCCGAGACCTTTGACGAGTCCAGGAACTTTTGGCATCAGAACGCCACCTTCAAAACAGATGTGACCGCGA
>RFTA01000091.1 GCA_009923685.1 Actinomycetota bacterium | reverse complement strand
CACCGGATAGTCGTACTCCCACCACCACTGCTGACCGGTGACATTAATAATCATCTCGGTGTCGTCGGTTTTGGCAAGTTTGAAAATTGCACCAAACGTGAATACCGCGACAACCGCAAGAATCAAAGCGGGAATAACCGTCAATGTGATTTCAAGAGCTGGCTTGCCATGAGTTTGTTCTGGTATCGGTTGACCCCGGTCGCGATACTTGATCAATGTGTAAATGACAGCAACGGCGACGATCAAGCCGATGATGCCGGCAACGGCAAAAACTGGTTGCTGCAAATCGTCAATTATTTTTGAGTTGGGGCCTTTGGGTTGCCAAGTGTCTTGCGGTGCGTTCGTCGCACAAGAAGCGAAAACAGCCGAAGCCCCAAAGAAGACAACTAAAGATCGAAATGCTTTTCGCAACACAACCCGCACGCTAGCGATTGACGCACGCAACATATAAGCACGATTACTGCGACTCACGGCACAACCATCTCAATCTTTTTGTCTTCAGAGCCAGCGATATATAGGTAATAAGCATTCTCGGCACTCGACGGCTTGGCGATGTTAAATGTAAGACTCTGTTCAGATCCAGGGGCGACCAACTGGGTGCAGGTGCTGTCTTGGTGCGACTTGTCTAGAGATTCGCCCGCGGCGCTGTGACCCAAATGAGCAACGAGACGAAACTCGCCCTCGGTGGCGTTACGAAAAACGATATTGGTCGGATTCGATCTGGCAACTGTTATCGACTTTTGCGGAGAATTGATGCCTTGCACATTGGCGATCAATTCACCGTCTTGATAGACGACAATTGCAGAAACATTGCTGCGCAACGACAAAGTACCCTCAGCGAGTTTGTCGAAATATTTCGATTCTTCTGGGCCGCACTCGGCGTGACTGAAGTGACCCTCGGCGGCGGCCTCGACAAGTTCTTCGCGCTCACCCGAAACTGCGCTCGCCACGCCACCAGCAACAATTGCTAGCGCGCCGAGCACACAAACTGCAGCGCCAACTGATCGGTTCATGTTGGGTTTAATCGCGAACAGAGTGCCGGCCACCAACACCAGTGCACCAGCAACGATAAACAGCACCGCACCCGTCGATTTGTTGACGGTCAACATTATTCGTGAGAACGAAAAAATTACGACACCAAGTCCGACTGCTGCCAGCACCGGAAACTCAATCGGATTGAGCAGTCGCTTGCGTGCCGCGCTGTTGTGCGACGAGTCAGTTGATGCTCGCTCGCTCCACGCTTGCACCATCCATTCGCTCAGTGCCGCCAACAACACGACAATGCCACCGAAAAAAACAATCGACGATGTGACCAAACCAAGGGCGAGAAAAACTACGCCAACCGCAGTGACCAAAGGCCACAAACTTGCCGTGACCAATTCGGCGGTTGATGTGTTGGCATCTCTCGTCGTGCCATCACCTGTGAACGACGCCAAACCTGCGAGCAACGCACCGACTGCGATCAAGAAACTGATCGCCACCCCAACTAGGGCGAGCTTTTCGAACAATGCAACCGACATAATCAACGCAACAGCCGACAGAACTGTTACCCCGAAGAAATATTTGAAGCCGGTCGAAAACATCATCCCTACTTTTGAACGTAAACCACGAACCACAGTGCGGCAAAGATCGCCGAAACCGCATAGCAATAAAGTGCGTGTGCCGAGACCAGATCGCGATCGCCAGCGCGACCAGCAATCGACCTGAACATCGCCAAAATCGTGAAGCCCATGCAAACGATGATGATCGCCAACATTGTCGCCGTGACTGCATAGAACATCGTCATATAACCGCCGTCGCGCACGCCGATGCCCATTTGCGAATAAATCGCCAGTTGCGCGTTTACCAATGCAATTTCGGTCAACAAAACAACGCCGAGCGCCAACGAAGTGTGTTTTGAATCATTGCGACGCGAAGAATAAACGGCCCATTGCGCCATCACGCATGTGATCACGAACGTCATCATCATCGTGTTTGTTGCGACTTCTGGAATTTTGATGTTTTCAGGCAACCAGTCGCGCAACATCTTGGTGCCATCAGTTGATTCGCGAAGTGGCGCATTCGACCTAAAGTCGAGCCAAATCGCGAGCATTGAACCGATCAACATCGCACTTACCGCAGACAACAGGCCAGAAACTATGAGTGCTGGTCGGCGCATGACAACTGTTGGTCCGGCGCCGAGTGCGGTTGCTGAAGTACTCATGTCGCCTTAACCGTTCACGCTTTCAAAAAGCTCTGCCGAAGTTGTGGTGCTGATTGTGCCTGTGCGAAAAGATTTTGTAGCCAGGGCAAAAAACAATAAAACGACGAGAGCCATCAAGGCATGCCCTGCACCAACAAGTGAGTTCCACAACCAGATTGGCCCCGAGTAATCAAAAGTGTTGGCAACATTGGCTGGTTGATCGGCGAAACCAGCGATGAAATATGGTAGTGACGCCATAACTGTTGCAAGAAAACCAAGCAATCCAAGACCAAGCACCGGCGCAGATGCGATTTCTCTACCCCAAATTCGAGGCCCGAAATAAGCAACAGCGCCAATGCCGCTAAGCACAACGCCGTAACACACATAAACGAGAACACCTTCATCAAAAACCGTGTTGGATAATTTGAGGTTCGTGATTTTATAAACCGCACCACCGATCATGCCCGTAAGCACCATGCCAACACCAAGAAATGCGGGCACGAACGCGGCGTTTAGTTTTGCTTTTGCATTTTTAAGTGCCAACAGCGAAAGACCGAGCACGATAAAAACGCCGAAAATCGACAGATGATTGAAAAAGAGATACGGAATCAACGATTTGAGAACGTTGCCGATGTCGCCCGAAATGTTGACGGTGTGTGACGACTGGGTAACTGCACCAATCACTGCCGTCGACATCAACCCAACACCAACAAAAAGACCCGCGCGAAGTGGTTGCTTGCCACGAGTCATCGTTGCGACAATTTGCGCAAGAACACCAAG
>RFTA01000010.1 GCA_009923685.1 Actinomycetota bacterium | reverse complement strand
GTTAAAGAATTCTTTAACCGTCAAACCGGTCAAGTCTATTGGAATCCTTATTGGCTTGATGCCTTTTTCATTGCCGGTTATGGCGAGGGTGACGGGATTACTGAAGCGGTGCTCGATGATGCGGGCGGCAGTTTTCGCTTGCGTACCGTCGGCAGAGCAACCGGCCTTAAAGCCTTTTTATCAAGCCCGCTTTTTAAGATGGTCAGTTTAGGGCTTGCCATTTGGGGCATTGGTGCCGCGCTTGCGAGTATTTCAACGGCCGGTGTTGGTGTTGCCAATGTTGCGCAATTAACTGCAAGCGTTAATAATCTTCCCGGTGTCGATCTAGGCATTGTCGGGGATGTTGCCGCAGGCATTTCAGGCGGGATCAAGCTCGCCGCAGGTATACCGGGAGCTAATAGCATGTTTGATTTTAAAACAGGAAGTTTTGACGTTCCTGAATTCGACGCGGGTGGGTTTGACATCCCCGTGATTGATCCGGGTTTGCTGGAAGTCAACATAACGCTTGCCGACATTGGCGCGAATGTCATCGATTTTGATGATTCGATCTTCGCTGATTACGGCCTTGAAGCAACCGACCTGATCCCCGATGACTTCGGCAATATCTTTACGACGACCGGCGATGCCGTCCAGCTCACCCCGGAAGCCTATGTCAAATCAATCTACATCGATGAAAGCGGCAATTATCGGGATTACACCAACAATGTGCTGTTAAGCCAATCCGAAGCCGATACGATTTTCAATGAATCCGGCGCTGATGATGACGCGGTGTTTGCTGCGCTGGCAGATCGCGCGCAAGGGCTTGCGGGCAATTCGTTTGTTGCGCAGGCAGGCCCGAACGGTCGCCCCGCTGGAACCCCTGAGCCTGCTGCAAAAGGCGAGGTGCCTTGGTTCCAAGTCCTAAGCCAGGAGGTGATGGGATGGTTCAAAACCGTCACGAGCTATTCGCTTGCCAAAGAGCAACTTGAAAAAACCGGACGTTACACCCCGCCATATCAGACATCGCCAACCGGCACCCCTTACTCGCAAGTGCCGGGTGTACCGGTGCGTCGCGCTGACGGGACGGTGGTGACCAACAACGGAAACGGCACCCAGACGATTCAATACCCGTCGGGACAAGTGCAAACGGTGCCGGTCAGTGTTAATCCGAGCGGGTTTCAAGGCGGTCAATTTACGCCTGGATCATTCGGCGGTCAGCTCATCCCTGGTGTCACAAATTCAACCTTATTGATCGCGGGCGCGGGCCTGATTGCGGTCGCCTTATTAGCGCGGAGAAAATGATATGAGTTATGAAAACGCTATTGATGCGGGAATCGTGCCTGAAGGCATGACGCGTGAGCAGTGGTATGCGCTTAATACAGTTGCGCCTAATGCGACGCAAGTGGTTGCGCAAAATCAAACCCCCGGCGAGCCTTGGTTTGAAACCGCGCAGAAAATTTTGACCGGTCTGGTTATGACCAATCAGCAGCGCGAGCTGATGCAACTTAACATCGAACGTGCCCGCCAGGGCTTGCCCCCTATTGACATCAATCGCTATACCGGGGTCGGTGTCAATGTAGGCTTGAGCCAAGGCACCCAACAATTGGTGCTCTATCTTGCGCTTGGCGCGGGTGCGTTGATTTTGCTCAATAGTCTGATGAAACGTTAAAGGCGGCGATCATGCTCACCAATCAAGTCATTTTTGAAGCGATGCCCGACGATCAACCTATTTATTACCCCTCTTTTGTTGATCTTATGAACGCGCCGGAAGGTGTTGGCGGTCCTGGATGGAATCGCGGGCCAGGAAGCTATGAGTATTTTGGCGCAGGGACACCGCTTGCGTACAACGTGACCTTTCTTGATCGCTTGTTTTATGGTTACTTTGATGACTATCAACGAGCGCTCGGTCAGCAAGTGTTTGCGATTATCAACAATGCCATTGTTACTAAGACCAACCCGTCGGCAGCGCTTGAAGCGATCAATCAAGCCTACGACGGTTTTGCAAGTAAAATGATTGCTGATATAGGTCTTGGCGGTCAAATGCGCTTGTATACGCAAAACGCCGCCTTTTACGGTGGCGGGCCGTCGCCTGATATTCAGGCGAAAATTGCCCGTAAAGATGCTTTTTTCCGAGATATTCCAACAACCTTTGCAGACGGTACGGCGATTCCGACCGGTCCCAAGGCGGTGACACCGGGCAGGGTTGTTGCCGATGCAGGCGCAACCAAGCCGCCGCTATCGCCTGCCGAGGTTAGGACCGGCATTACAACGCCTGTTGTCAAACTGCCGATTGTGCCGAGTGAAACACCGACACCAACGCCAACACCAACGCCCGTGACTGCAAGCAATGTGCTGCCGCTAGCGCTTGCTGCCATTGCATTTTATTTTTTGGGGTAAGTCATGCTTGAATTTTTATTTGATGCTTATCTTGGTGCCGGTGCGCAATATGGGTTTCAAGACCCTCGAACCCTTGAAGCCTTGCGCGCTTATCAAGCTGCGTATGAACTCGATCAAAAGTCAGTGCAAGTGTTTGATCAGGCTTTCAATAAGCAAGGGCAAACCGCAACGCAAGCCGCTCAAGCTGCGGTCGCTGCGGTTGAAGCTGCCGCGCCTGCTGTTGCTGCCAAGTACGGGTTAACTGATGCTGCTGAAGAACTTGTGACAAGCGGCATGGTTGACCAAAAAGTGTATGAGAGCGAGGAATATACGCTGACCGGTTCAGCGTTGCGGGCTTATGGTGCTGATAAAGTCAGTTATGTTGATTATTATCAAACCCGTGGTGCATCACGCGCTGCTGCTGATGCAGCCGATGCGGTTGAAGCCTTTGAAAGTGTGGTCGAAGTGCCTGCGCCAACGATTACCCGACCGGTGATCGTTGCACCCGCGCCCACAACCCCGGCACCATCGGTCACCCCTGCGCCCGTGATTACACGCCCGATTGCGCCAGCGGTGCCTCAATTGCCGCAACCCGTGTCGCCTGTAACACCGCTAACCCCGATCACTCCGGTTGTTACGCAACCGCAAGGCTTATCGAATCTTGCGCTTTATGGTTTGGGCGCTTTGGCCTACTTGTTACTTTTGAGAAGGTGACGCTATGAATTATTTTTCGCCAGACTATGCAGACCTTGGCGGTATCGGCGCGCCGATGAATCCGCTTTTGGTGCAAGAATCAATTGCCTTCGGACCAACACGCGTGATGGATGTACCGCAAGCCGGTTACGCGATACTGCCGAGCTACGGTCTTGATGGTCGGCATGGCGGCAGTGATTTTTTCGCCCCTGGTCAGTGGGAACTTTCAGGCTGGCGCGAAGCGCTTGAAGTGTTTACCGCAGCATCCTTTCTTTTTCCCGAATAGCCATGGCAACCGGCGATTTTGTGATCGATGATGATGCGCCCCCGGTGCCAACGAATTATTTTCGGGACAAAGCGCTTGAGTTTCAGCAAATCATCAACGCGTTAGACGCAACAAGCAACGAAGTTGATATGCTGATTGGTGCGCTGCCTGAGAGCGCTTTGCTCGATGAGCTGGTCGCGCAAAAAGCCGAGCTGGAAGGCAAGAAGGGACAAATCAAGCTAGTGGCCGAAGCGGTCAATTTTGCCGCCAATGGTTTGAATCAATTAGGCGCGAACCTTCCAACGATCAACATCCCGCAAACGCTCGGCGCGGTGCCCCTGGTGGTGGCCGGTGCCGGTGCTGCTGCGGTCGCCGCTGCCGCTGCGGTTATTGTTTGGGGTAAAGCCTGGATTGATGGCATCAATCAAAGGCTGCGCAATGCTGAACTGTTGGCAAGCGTACCCGAAGCGGATCGCGCCAGGGTTGCCGAATCAGTGCTTAAAACGGATGTGGCATTGGCCCAGGCGACACAATCGCCGCTTGCCAGTGTAGCCGGTATTGTTAAATGGGTTGCCATTGGTGCGGTTGCGTTTTTTGCGTATCAAGCCTTTCAGCAATATCGAGGGGGTGAATAATGGCTTATTTAGGATTGTCGCCGGAATCGGATTACCCGGATCAGTATTTTCCGATGACAAAAACGGGCGCGGAGCAATACGATCTTATTGAGCAACGAGTGCAACCTACCCTTTCGCCTATTCAACAAGCGCCCGCTCAGGGCGGCGGGCTTGCGTTGGCAGCGATTGCCGCTTTGTTGATTTTGGGCGCTTAGAGCGTTCCAGGTACTAAGGCAAGCCAACCATGCCAACGCCTAAGCGATCCATATCGTCACGCGTAGCGAAACAAAACCCCCGCCCGCGCAAGTATGCAACCGCTGCCGAGCGGCAAAAAGCCTTGCGCGAGCGCTTCCCGACGCTTTGTGTGCGCGTGGAGCAAGAGCAAGCCGATTTCATGAAGCGCATCGCTGATGAGCAGGGGCGAACCTTGCAAGATGTCCATCTTGCTTTTATAAAGTACGCAAACGGACGCGGCAATTTGTGGCTAACGCAGGGCTTGAAAGGTTTTGCACCGCTTCCCCGATTTGAGGAACCAAAGGAGAACCCGATGAAACGCAAACCAACCCCGGCGCAGATCGCAGCTCGCGAGCGCTTTGCTGAGATGGCGCGCAGCGGTGCGTTTAAGCGCAAGGCGAAGCGCAACCCCGCTAAGAAAACCGTCAGTCAGAAAATCTCGCAACTCACGCGCGAGGGCTACCCGCAAAAGCAAGCGGTGGCGATTGCGTTGAGTGAGCAACGGGCGGGCAAGGTGAAACGGAATCCTGCGCAATCCATGCAAACTTTTGAAATTATTGATACGACTACAGGCGAATCTGAGGGCTTTTATAAAGCCGCTGATGCTCAATTGGCTTTTGAAGTTTGGGCGCGTAGTAATGGCTATAAATCCTTTTCCGAGATGAAGCAAAAGGACCCTCAAGCGCCCCGTCACGCTCAAGCAGGCCAAAGCCTTCCCCGCTGCTGCCAAGCGCAGGAAAGCCTTTTGCTTGCGCATGACAGGCATGAAGAAAAAATTAACCGGTGCGAAGAAAGCCAAAGACCCGAATAGCCGCATCAATCGGGCGCTTGCCGCCTGGGATTGTGATTTGCCGCCTATGCTGCCCAAAAAAGCCGTGAGCAAGGGCATACGTCCGAAAAACCCGGTGCCACCTTCAAGCAAAGCGGGCGTGGTGAGCTATGCCGACCGCGATGCGATCAGTCGCGCAGCGGACTTGTATGAGCGCTTCAGCGGACATGAAGCGGAGGCGATCGGCAAGGTGCGCGTGAACCCGATGCCCAAGGTCGGTGTCGCTATTGGCGAAGTTGACGGTATTCTTTACACTACGGTGCGAGATGGGGTGTTGGAAAAATACATCCACAAATTCAGAAAGGCTGACAAACCGCTTTTTGTGGTCAGCCCCGATGGAAAGTCGCTTCATTTAGTCGGAGGTAATTACACCTTCACTGAGCGAGGCATTGTTGACGATTCAGACCCTTCGAGGTGATTAACATGGCTGAGATGCTACTTATCAATCCAAGGCGGCGCAAAGCGCGTCGCGCCAATCCTATCGCTAAACGTCGGCGTGTCACGCGCAGACGCAACCCGCTCGCAGCGGTTGCCCGTCGTCGTAGACGCAACCCAATGCCCGCCATCCGCAGGCGCAACCCCATCGGTTTAGCGCGTCGGCGTGTGATGCGTCGTCGTAATCCCATTGGTGGCATGGGCACCGGTATGCTCATGGCAGCAATCCGCGAAGCGTTTGTTGGTGGTGCTGGTGCGGTTGCGGTCGATCTGGCAATGGGTCAAATCAATCGCTTTTTGCCCGCAACGCTCAAAACCGTTCCCGGCACCATTGGCGCAGGCGATGCGGTCAAGGCGATCATCACGGTAACGCTCGGACATTTGCTTGCCCGTCCAACCCGTGGTTTGTCGCGCAAAATGGCACTTGGTGCATTGACCGTTCAGTCGGCCAACATCATGAAGTCATTCATACCCGGCACGATGGCAATGGGCTATGCGTCGCCCGCTCGCATCGTGCGCGGAACCAACACCGTCGGGCCTAATATGGGCATGGGTGCTTATACCCAAGGATCGCCGCTGTTGAACGCTTACACCCGTCCCAACGTAACGCCTTTGCTCAGTGCGAATCGCTCAAGTGCGATGAGCCGTGAAAGCAAATACGTTTTCGCTCGCTAATTTTTCGATAAGGATTTAGACAAATGGAACGTCTACCGACCGCAGCGGACTTTAACGCCCGCAGGGTTACTAACCCAAACCAAAGTGAAATCGTTCGTCAGCGGTTTTACGATTATCAGTTGTATGCAACCGCAGGCACCACGCAATTGACGTTTTTCTCGGCCCCCGTGGGCCAGGGTTTAACGACCGCGTTGGGCGGTACCGCAGGCACCGCAAAGACGCTCTGGGATACCAATCTTGAGCTGCCCAACACGCTGCCAAGCGGCAAAGCCTTCATGATCGAATCGATTGAAGTGCTTTTCTTCCCCGGTAGCGTATCGACCGCTAACACCTACACGGTTGCGTCGCCTGTACTTTTCAACGCAACCGCTGCCGCTGCGGTCCAATCGCAATTGGCTGATGTCAATAGTTTTTATCAGTCGGGCATGTTGGAGCTGAACATTCTCAGCAAAAACTATTTGCGCGAAACACCGATGATTGCTTTTCCGCCAAAAGCAAACTTCCAACTAGACGCAGCGCTTGCGAGTAACTCCGCAACCACGGCGCTGAATGGTGCGGTGAACATGCGCGCAAGCGGTCGCCCGTACTATCTCGAACCAACGATTGCGCTTCAGCCTGCCGTGAACTTTGAAGTGGTCATTAGGTACCCCGCAGCGGTCGCAACGCCTTCAGGGTTCAACGCCCGTGTTGGCGTGATCCTTGACGGTTACTTCATGCGCGCTTCGCAGTAATTGCCGTATCAGCGCTACTTCCCCGCGCTGCCAAAGGGTTTTGCTCGCCTTCCCTCAAAAAAGGCGAGCGCGAATTTTTAGGACGCTGCCATCATGCAAAGCGAAAGTTATTCGATTACAGACATTGAGCAGTTCGCCTCGCGGTTTTATGGCGGGCGGCCTTTGCTCTTAACGCCTTATGCGTACAACACAACCTTTACGACGTTGACGCAATCGACTAGTCAGACCAACACGGTAAACATCACAGCCAACGCTGATTTCATCTTGTTGGGTTTTCATCATCGCGCCGTGGTGGACACGACCGCGATTCAAACCGCATCGAGCAAAAACTGCCCGTATGTGCGGATGCTGGTTACCGATTCAGGCACCAACGAGCAATTTACCAACAGCGCGATTGATTTGGAAAATTACTCGACCAACGCCAACATCATCAATTTGTTGGAATATCCGAGGATCATTTCGGGCCGATCAACGCTCACGATTCAAGTCACTAACTATGCAACCGCTGCCGCTGGTACGCTCTCGGTGCTTGATATTGTGCTTGCCGGTGTCCTGGTGCGGGCTTACACCAAGTAATTGAAGCGAGGGCGCGATGAGGAACTTACCCCCATTTGAATATTTGAATCAGCGTATGCCTTGGGGGGTTCCTCAGTACGTCCCGCCCTCGCCTAATAACTTGCCGGTTCGCCCCGAACCGGGCGCAGCACCCAACACGACGCAAACGATTTCAAGCGGTCAAACGGTCGATACGCGTGAAGTTTATCGTTATGCAAGCGTCGTTACGGTGTCACTTAACGTCGATACGACATCGATCAAGTTTTTAGATGCGCCGATTGGCAAACGGAACTTTCTGGGATTCCGCAATGCGAGCGCGACGCAAACGCTTTATATCGATTTCAATGCGCAAGCAACAACCGGCGCATGGCTGGCTTTATCTGTTGGAACGATTGTGCTTTTTGATACCGTGGTGCCGCAGGATGATTTGTATGTGATTTCAAGCGCTGCCGGGGGCATTTTGGCTTACGCCTATAGCACCTTCCCAGGCTAGCCATGAACCGCACCGCAATTGCCGCCCTGGTGCTTGCGGCGGTGCTTTTTTGGCCCAGGCGGGTAAGTGCTGAGACCGATCCGGCAACGAGTGATACGGCACCGATCCAACCGCAAGCGATTGATAACCCTGATGCGGTGGAACTGCAAGATGCGGAGATTCAAAGCATGAGCTTGCCCGTGAATGTGAACGCTTTTCTTTACATGATCCGCAGCTGCGAACATCGCTACCCAACCGATGTGGTTAACGATGAGTGCTACGAGATTTTTTACGGTGGAACGCGCTTTGTTGATTTGTCCGATCATCCGGTGATTACCGGTGAACTTGCACCGGTGCCGCTGCCGGAGCGCATGTGCCGCGCTGCGGGCCTTAAGTCGCCTTGCTACTCGACCGCTGCGGGCGCTTATCAATTCATTCGACCAACATGGCAACGCCTGCGCAATAAACTTGGGCTTGATGATTTTGGCTTTGCATCGCAAGATCAAGCCGCGCTTGAGCTGTTGCGCGAAACGGGTGTCATCGATTTGATCGAAGATGGTGAGATTGAAAACGCAATCCGCAAAGCCTCAAAAATTTGGGCCTCGCTGCCCGGAAACACTTATCAGCAAAACCCCAAGGCGATGACCTTTGCGCTAGATCGATTCGCTGAAGGACAAAGGCTTTACGCGCAAGCAAGCGGTGAGCTGCCGCCCTTGCCGTGATTGTTGAAACGCTAATCGGCGCACTGGTACCTGTTGCCGCTGAATCCATCAAGCAGTTAATCGTGCGCTGGACCGGTGGCGTTAGACCCGCAAGTGTCGATGAGCAAATTCGTTTGATGAAAGCTGAATCAGACCGTTTACAAGCGCTTGCAGCGCTCGATCAGCCAGGAGGCACACCGAGCCAATGGGTCATCGACTTGAGAGCATCAGCGCGCTATATTGGCGCTTTATCGGTGATTGCCGTAGGCATTGGTTCGCTTTATGTGAGTGAATTGCCCGAACTGGTTAGGATTACAGCGCTTGAAGCGGCAAACATTGCCTTTGGGTTTTTATTTGGTAGCCGATTGGCTGCGAATTGGGGGAAAAAGTGAGCTTTATCTTAACGCCAGGAGGCACGATTACCGCAATCCCGGTGCCAGTGAATCAAGGCGGGACGGGCGCAACAACCTTGACCGGGCTTGTAATTGGCAATGGCACAAGCGCTTTAACCGCAGCAAGCCTTACCGCAAACAATGTGCTTTTGGGCAATGGCACTTCAGCCCCTCAAGTTGTTGCACCTGGAACAAGCGGTAATGTGCTGACAAGTAATGGTACGACTTGGACTTCAACCGCACCAAGCGGTTCAGCAAATTTTCAAGAGTTTACATCCTCCGGTACTTGGACAAAACCATCCGGTGCCACTTTTGTCATGGTTGAATGTTGGGGTGCCGGTGCTGGTGGCGGCTCAGGACGGCGCGGTGCATCAGGTGGTTATCGGTCATCAGGAAGCGGCGGTGGCGGCGGTGCTTACGCTTATCGATTGTTCAAAGCATCTGATTTGAGCGCTACTGAAACTGTAACCATAGGTGCTGGTGGTTCAGGAGGAACGGCTATAACAGTCAACGATACTAATGGAAACGACGGTGTTAACGGAGGTAATACAACATTTGGATCTGCCTTGATTGCTTATGGCGGGATCAAAGGACGCGCTGGGCAAACAGGTAACCCAGATCCAGGTGTTGGTGGTGGTGTTTTAAGTAATACAGCCGGTGGCATACCTGTTAATAGCTTTGACATCAATTCAAGCAACGGTTACACATTACATGGTCAATTTGGTTCCGGGGTAATCAGGAGCAGTACAGGGTTAAATACAGGCCAGGGTGTCCCAAGTGGTTTTGGTGGTGGAGGTGGTGCGACTAGTGGCGTTCAAGGCACAACTACCAGAACCGTTTGCACCGGTGGTGGGAGTTATCAAGGTGGTGCAGGAGGTGGTGCCGGAGCGCCCCTTGATGGAGGAGGCAACGAATTTGCTGGAACTGATGGAGGAAGCATCAGTACGGCAAATGGTGGTGGCGGTGCCGGTGGTGCAATTGGTACTGCGGGATCACCTGGAACGACTAATCGGTTTGGTGGTGGTGGTGGTGGTTCATCAACAACTGCCGCAGGGGGTGCTGGTGGTGCGGGCGGTATAGCAGGCGGGGGCGGGGGTGGTGCAGCAGGACTTAACGGTTTCAATTCAGGTGCTGGTGGCGCAGGTGGTAACGGCTTATGCCGTGTTTATACATGGTGATGTTATGAAATATGCAGTTATCGAAAACGATAAAGTTATCAATGTGGTTGTGTCCGATCCTGATTTTGCGCAAATGCAACAATGGATTGCAACATCTGACAAGGTTGAAGTAGGCTGGGATTACATTGACGGGCAATTTATTGATAACCGACCTATTATTGAACCGCAAGCCGTTATAGCGCCAACAAAAGAGCAATTGTTAGCGCAATTGCAAGCCTTACAAGCGCAAATTGAAGCGTTGGAGTGAATGGATCTTGCACACCTTCAGCAAAGCGTTTGGCCTTTGCTTGAGCAAGTCTACGGGCTTCCTGGAGGAGTTCTCAATGCGATTGCAGCGGTTGAAACCGGTGGGACGTATAACCCCAATGCGGTCAACCGTGATGCAAAGGGTTTGTTTCAAATCAGACCGGTCGCGCTGCAACAGTTAAAGCTCGATACCGGCATTGACTTTGACCCCTTCAGCCCAGGCGCAGCAAGCGCTGCTGCTGCGCTGCTGCTAAGGCGACAGTTGAGGATGTTCCGAGGCGATGTTAGCCTTGCCATAGCAGGCTACAACGCAGGCGAGGGTCGAGTCAGACAATTTGTGCTTGACAATCAGCAGCAGGGTTCAGGAAGCCTGCCTGCAACAACAGTCAACTACATTTCAAAAGTGCGAAGGCTTATGTGATGGCAACGAACAATGCGGAAATGGGTAAGCAAGTGCTTGATGTTTTAAGCGTGGTCGCTGCGCTTGGGAGCTGGTTAAACGTGTTTACACCGATATTCGGATTGATCGGCGCAACCTGGACCGTGATGCGGATCGCGGAAATGGTAACGGGTAAGCCCTTCCATGAGCTGATTAAGCGAAAGCGCTCTGAGCAAAGCGAACAGGAAAAACCCTGATGGAAGCGCAGAAAAGCCAGGGGGTGCGCGTGTTTGACTTTCTGGTTTACGGGCCTTTGCTCATGCGCTTATCGCGTGAGCTGCCCGGATGGAAAGGCGACGTTTTGTTTTTGTTTGGTGCGGGCGCAGCAGTCTATAACTTCGCTAATTGGTACGCCAACGAACAAAAGAAAAACCCCGGCATCGCGCCGGGGTAAGTCCAACTCTGAAAGGAGACTCAAGACAACCCTGCCAGGGGTTGATAGCGAGTCTACGCGCAATCGTTACGCGTAGCAATATTTAAAGCCAACCGATCAATGCGAAGATAGCAAGCGCGATGCAAATCGCAAGCATGGCCCATGCAAGGGCTTTGTCGGAGATGAGCGGTTCAACGTGAACGCAAGTTTTAGGGTCAGCGCAGGACCAGATCGCAGCGCAATTGTGTTGGCAAGGTGGACAGGGTTTCATAAGATTGGACCTTTGTGTGAGAGCGCAGCTCGAGCTTCATCAAACCATGCAGGGCGCGAACTTTTGGGCGCGTCTGCCATAGGCGCAGCCCAGGCAAGCGCGGATTCGAGCGCAGCGCGGATCCGCGCTTGCGGGTCTGGTGGAAATGCTAGATGCTTTTGATACAGCGGGAAAGCCTTATAAGCGCTTGCCGGTTTGGTTTTGCGCAGGTAGGTATGCCCAACGGCATTAACGCAAAGGTAAGCGTCGGGTCGATCGCTCATGCTTGCACCTCATAAAAGCCCTCTAGCGCGCTTTCAACGGCTTTGAGCGCATCGATAAGGGTTGCGCCCGTTGCGCTGTTATTAAGCGCTCTACGCAGCGCATAGCTGGCTGATTGGAGCGCTTCGCGGGTTTGAATCTCAGTGATGGATGTCGGTGCGGTGCGCATGGTGCGTGGTACCAGCGCGTTGAGCTGTTGCTCGCAGTCGGCAATAAAGCGCATCGCTTGCGCAGGGGTCATGCGAGCGGTGATCTCGCCCACGCCTGGGATTTGCAGAGTAAAGGTGCGCCTGCCCAGTACATCAGTGTCGGTGTCGGTTGGTTTCATGCTTCCCCCATGAAGTGTTACGCAGCGGAAGTGCTGCGCAATTGATTTTGCGCGGGATTGCAAGCGGT
>RFTA01000090.1 GCA_009923685.1 Actinomycetota bacterium | reverse complement strand
TGGCCGAAGTCGAGCAACTCGAAGCCAAAGAAATTGTCTTGGTCGCCCAAGACTTGGCGAGTTACGGCAAAGACAGACCGACCGAACTTGGTGCTGGTTCGATCGTCGGCTTGGTGAATCGTGTCGCCGCTAAAGTTGCGCGAACCAGACTGCTTTATTTGTACCCGAGCGATCTAAGCGACGATTTGATCGACGCAATCTGCAACACGGGTGTGCCGTATTTTGATTTGTCGCTGCAACACGTATCGAAAGCACATTTGCGCCGCATGCGCCGTTGGGGTGACGGTGAGAGATTTTTGAATCGCATCACCGATATTCGCAAGCGCGAACCTGACGCGGCGATGCGCAGCAATTTTATTGTCGGCTATCCGGGAGAAACTGAAGAAGACCACGACTTGTTGTTGAACTTCGTCAATGACGCCCAACTTGATTGGTGTGGGTTCTTTGCGTTCAGCCCAGAAGAAGGCACCCACGCAATTTCTTTGCCAGATCGTGTGCCAGAAGGTCTAATGAACGAGCGATTGGCTGAACTGCGCGAGTTGCAAGATTCGATCACCGCTCGTCGTCGCGACGATCTGATCGGCGAGACGATGACCGTGCTGGTTGACGAAGTTGGTGTGGGTCGCAGTCATCGCGAAGCCCCAGAAATTGACGGCGTAGTGCACGTCAGCGAAACTTTACCTGTGGCGACATTTGTAGAAGTTGAAATCGCAGATGCACTTGGCCCCGATTTGGTTGCCACCTCTGCAAGTCACGATGTGAATAGTGACGCCCGAGATTTGGTTGACGATGCCCGTTAATCCGAATGCACTAGCGACTTGGGCCAACGCCGTAACGGTGTCGCGAATTTTGGTTTCGCCGTTGCTGTTCATTGTCGTGCCCGACGACAATGCTGGTTCATGGTTGGCGGCATGGTTGTGGTTCGGTTTGTGTGTCAGCGACGTGCTTGATGGTTATTTGGCGCGACGTCACGGCACAACCAAGAGCGGCGCATTTCTCGACCCGCTTGCCGACAAAGTTTTGGTGCTCGGGGCGATGTTTACTCTCGTGAGTCGCGACATGTTCGGTATTTGGCCAGTGGTGATCATCGCCGTGCGCGAAGTTGTGGTGAGCATTTATCGCGTTGTGGTCGGTGCACGGGGCGTCTCAGTGCCGGCGAGCCGCATCGCCAAAGTTAAAACTCTGAGTCAGCAAGTTTCGGTCGGCTTTGCTTTGGCGCCGTTCAGTGCGGTCGACATGACCTATGCGTGGCTGACGACTCTTTGGCTCGCAGTTGGGTTGACGATCATTAGTGGATTGCAATATGCGGTGCGTGCTTTGCGCCCGGCATTTAATTTGCGTCGGGCGGCCAAATAATGAGATGCAGTGTCGTGGCTGTCGGCACAGAACTTTTGCTCGGTCAAATTGTCGACACGAACTCATCGTGGCTCGGTGAGCAACTCGCTGCCGCGGGCATCGACTCATTGTTTCAAGTCAAAGTCGGCGACAACCTCGGTCGAATAGTTACGACTCTGCGTGCGACGCTGAACGACGCTGATGCGATAATAATTTGCGGCGGTCTTGGGCCGACCCACGACGACATCACCCGCGAAGCAATCGCCGAGATCATGGGCGTCGAACTCGAATTAAACGACGAAGTTGCGCTCGTTATCGAGCAAATGTTCACTGCACGTGGGCGTCGCATGCCTGAGAACAATCTTCGTCAAGCGATGGTGCCACGCGGAGCGAAGATTATTGAACAACGTCGTGGCACTGCGCCGGGTTTGATTTGCCCTGTCGGCGACAAAGTGATGTATGCCGTGCCAGGTGTGCCGTTCGAACTTTACGAAATGTTCGAGCGGGCGATATTGCCAGATTTGCTGGTTAGAAGTGGCGAAGCGTCGGTCATCAAGAGTCGGGTCTTGCGAACTTGGGGCGACAGCGAAAGCGGGCTCAACGAGCGACTGGTCGGCGTGATCAATGAACTTGAAAAAGTTGGCAACCCGACTCTGGCTTTTTTGGCGAGCGGCTGGGAAGGCATCAAGGTCAGGTTGACGGCGAAGGCGAATACTGAGAGCCAAGCCATCGAACTTCTTGACGTCTGGGATGCAAAGGTGCGAGCTGAGGTCGGCGAAATTGTGTTCGGCGTCGACGACCAGAATATGGAGGCCGTTGTTCTGCAGTTGTTGCGCGACAAAAAAATGTCATTGGGTGTAGCCGAATCGGTGACGGGCGGGCTCGTGTCTGGGCGGTTGACGGCGATTGCTGGTGCAAGCGAAATCTTTCGCGGCGCGATAGTTAGTTACGACTTTTAATTTGCCTTATGGGCGCGAACAGATGCGACAGTTTTCAGTGATTAGTGCATTAAATTTTTTGCGTCAATCGCTCTAATTTCAAGGCTTTTTGTGTGATGACACGACGGTAGAATGAATGTGTTGTTGCACCCGAGCAATAACAAGAAAAGTAATTAGGTTTTTTGTGGCAAACATTCTCATCATTGGTGCTGGTGGGGTCGGTGGCGGTATGGCGTCTATCGCCGAGACACGCAGCTTTTTTGATTCTTTCGTCTTGGCCGACATCAACTCTGGTCGTGGAGACGAGATCATCGCCAAACTTGAACAGCCAGGTCGTTTTTCGTCGGCGCAAGTTGACGCTCGAAGCAAGTCAGAAATTGTTGCATTAGCCCAGCGTGTTAAAGCCGATGTGATCGTCAATGCCTGCGATCCGAGACTCAACGAGCCAATTTTTGAGGCGGCTTTTGAAGCGGGTTGCACATATTTAGACATGGCGATGAACTTGAGCAAGCCGCACCCGACGAATCCATATGAAGAAGTTGGCGAACCACTCGGCAAAGACCAAATCTCTGCCGACGAACGCTGGAAGAAAAAGGGTCTTCTCGCCTTGGTTGGCATGGGCGTCGAACCGGGCTTGAGCAATGTCTTTGCCCGATATGCGTCAGATCACTTGTTCGACACGATCGACGAGATCGGTGTGCGTGACGGCTCGAATTTGTCGATTGAT
>RFTA01000089.1 GCA_009923685.1 Actinomycetota bacterium | reverse complement strand
CCAAACTCGCTGGCGCGCATGAATTTATATTGCAGTTGCCAAACGGTTACGACACGGTGATCGGTGAGCGAGGCTTCTCGCTTTCGGGTGGTCAGCGCCAACGTGTGGCGATCGCCCGCGCGATCATTTCTGACCCACGTGTGTTGGTGCTCGACGACGCGACGAGCGCAGTCGACCCGAGCAAAGAAGGCGAAATTCGCGACGCGATGCGCACCGTAATGTCGGGTCGCACCACGATTGTGATCGCTCATCGACCGGGCACGATCGCCTTGGCGTCGCGAGTCGTGTTCATCGATGACCAGACGGTTGCCGCCATCGGCAAACACGAAAATCTCGTGGCCAACAATGCTCGTTACCGCGAAGTTTTGGCAAACATGCAGCAAGCCAAAACTGAACCAGCGAAAACGGCGGCCAAATAATATGTGGCAGGCAAGTGGGGTTAGCGACGAAGATCGCCTGAGTCGTGCGCAAGCCCGCACAATTTTGGGTCGGGTTTTCAAAATGGCGGCACCGTTTCGCAAGACGATGTATATCGCGTTTGGTTGTGTCATGGTCACGACGGCAACGACCCTTTCTGCGCCTGTCATTGTTCGTCACGGCATCGACGCTGGCATCAGGGCACGCGATACAGGCGCGCTGAATCTTTCGGTGGCCATGTATCTGGTAGTCGTTTCGTTTACATATGTCTTTGGTCGTCTGCTTTTCGTTTTTGTCAATCGGACTGGTGAGTCGTTCCTGCGATTGTTGCGACTTGCCGTATTTCGCCAAATGCAGCGGCAGTCGATGGCTTTTTATGATCGCAACAAAGCAGGTGTTTTAGTTGCGCGAATGACGGCTGACATTGAATCGATGTCAGAACTCGTGCAATGGGGTTTGTTGCAGTTTTTATCGGCAGTCTTGATGCTCGTATTTTCGATTGTTGTTCTGCTGGCACTCAGTTGGCAATTGACGATCGTTGCGTTGTTGGTCATGCCGATGTTGGTTTTTTCATCAATAAAGTTTCAACGCGATTCAAATCGTGCATATCTAACTGTGCGTGAGCGCGTCGGCGCAAATCTTTCAGCGTTGCAAGAGGGCATAACAACCGTGCGTGTGATTCAGGCATACGCACAAGAAGATGAAGTTAAGAGCAAGTTCAAAACTTCGAATCGATCACTATTCGCCGCGCACGAAAAGAGCGTGCGAGTTTCAACTTGGTATTTCGCGCTCGTCGAATTTTCTGGCGTTCTTGCCAGCGCACTGATGATCGGCATTGGCGGTTGGTTTGCTCACCGTGGCACCGTCACTCTCGGCACGGTCGTTGCGTTCGTGTTGTTGCTGTCGAGTTTGTTCGACCCAGTGCAGCAACTCTCGCAGCTTTATAACACGGTGCAATCTGCGGGTGCTGCGTTGAACAAACTTTTTGCAATTCTCGATTCGAAGCCCGAAGTTGACGAACATCATTCGGCAGTTGATTTGCCCAAGACTGGTGAACTCAGAGTCACCGATATTTCGTTCACTTACGCAGGGGCAGATTCGCCAGCTTTAGACGGAGTGTCGATCAAAGTTGGCGTCGGCGAAAAACTAGCTCTCGTTGGCCCTACCGGCGCAGGCAAATCGACGCTGGCCAAACTTATGGCGCGACTTTATGACCCGCAAAGTGGCACCGTCGAATATGGTGGCGTCAATTTAACGATGGCAACTATGACGTCACTTCGCGAACGCATCGCCGTCGTGCCGCAAGAAGGTTTTTTGTTCAACGGATCAATTCGCGACAACTTGCGCATCGCTCGCGCCGATGCAACTGACGCCGAAATCGAAGCGGCAATCGCAGCAATTGGTGCAACCGAGCACTTCGCACAATTTAGTGATGGTCTAGACACTGAAGTTCGCGAACGCGGCAGTCGGCTTTCGGCAGGCGAGCGCCAGTTGGTTGCGCTCGCTCGTGCCGCACTCGTCGACCCGGCAGTGCTTGTGCTTGATGAAGCGACATCGAATCTTGACCCAGGCACCGAGGCTGAAGTCGAGCACGCACTCGAGCGTTTAATGACTGGTCGAACGGTTATTGTCGTTGCGCACCGTTTGTCGACGGTGCAACGCGCCGATCATATTGCTGTAATTGTTGATGCGAAAGTTGCCGAATACGGCAGTCATAACGAGTTGCTCGCGCGCAACGGTCACTATGCCGAACTTGCTCGCGCCTGGCAAAAGTCTCACACAACTAGCTAAGTCTTATCTTCACCTTTGCGTCAAGGCCTGGCGCGAATGGCGATGTGTCAAGTTCAAGTGTCATATTACTCGCTGTTGCGAGTTGTGCCGCGACTGCTAGACCCATTCCGCTACCTTGATTTTCTCTCGAACCATTTGAGTCAACTGACGGCGATCCACGCCAGAAGCGATCAAATGCGTGTGCGCGTTGCTCGGCCGAAAGACCTGGTCCTTGGTCTCGAACTGTGATTGTCAAGAATTCAGCATCTTGCGCAGCATGAATCTCGATCTTTGTGTCGCGCGGCGAATGCTCGATTGCATTATCTATGTAATTTCCGAGAATTTCGCGCAGGGCGAGGGGGCTGGTGCGACAAGATATTTGCCCGCGTACACAATTAGATAACTCAATAGCATTTTCTTCAGCAAGAAACGACCACTCGTCACATATTTCTTGGCATACCTTTCTAAGATCGACATCTTCAATTTTCAACACAGCGCCCTCGGTGCGAGCCAATCTCAATAACTGCTCGGTGAGATTCGAGAGTCTGTCAGTCTCATTTAGCGCCGCATCAATGTGGTCGCGTGCGAGATCGGGAGAGTCAACGATGGTGTTGTTCGCTTGCTCAAGTCGAAGGCGCAACGCGGTTAGCGGGGTTCGCATTTGATGGGCTGCATCGCCCGAAAAAGAACGCTGTCGCTCAAGCATGTTGCGCACGCGAGTTGCCATCGAATTAAACGAACGGGCCAATTGTTTTGTTTCAATTGGTCCTTGCTCAGAAACTTCAGTTGACAAGTCGCCGGCAGCGATTTTGTCGGTGGCTTTTCTTAAAACTGTGATCGGGCGCGAAATAAGCGAAGCCAACATAAACGCG
>RFTA01000088.1 GCA_009923685.1 Actinomycetota bacterium | reverse complement strand
GAATTTCGTCTTGCGCACCGCTTCGCCAAAAACGTCAACGACCACATCTTCGGCTTTTGGCCCTTGCACGGCTAGTGGCCAAATCTCGGGCTCAAAAATCTGCACGTCAAGTTTCATGCCGAGTGCGATGCCCTGTGCCCACAGCAAAACATCTAGGTCTGAAATCGAAAACCAAAATCGATCTTCAGCGACTCGAATCGCAACTGGGTCATTGAGCAAAAAACCATCTTGGTCACAAACGGGCGCAAGAGCGCATCGACCGATCTCGAGTTTGCGCAAATCACGAACCGTCATTAACTGCGCAAGTCGTGTGGCATCGGGGCCACGCAATTCAACTTGTCGCTGACACGAGACATCCCAGAGTTGCACTTTGCTGCGCAAATGAAAGTAATCTTCTTCGACCCCACGAATGCGCGTCGGCAACAACATGTGGTTATAAATCGTGTATGCCTGCACGCCGAAATCTTCGACGCGACTTGAAAACGGCGTCGAACGAGTACGACGCGTGATCGCCAATTGTGGCGCATTTTTTGGCGGTTGAATTGTCGGTGTGTAGATCGTCATTAAGGCCCAACCCACTTGATCTGACAGATTTCGGCGCTACGACCTTCGAAGTTCCAGACTCGCCCAAACGCACGCACTCGACCTTGAGCCGCCTTGGCCACGACTACTTCTGGGCCCATCCAATATTGCGTATTTACCACGCTCACCTCTTCGTTTTCGCGAGCGCCACCAATCGGCTCTACAGTACCCTGAATAAATTTGCCGACACTCAAGGAACGCTTTTGACCTTCTGTGACATAACTGATCGGCGAGCGAGACGCGCCTAGATATTCGCCGACGAGCAACTTAAACAAACCTGTCGTGCCTCGACTCGCACCAGTAAAAATTTTCTCAACTTTTTCGAACTGCTCATCAGTCGCGCGTTCGTCGATCCATAACGCAGTCGTCCAGTTTCCGCGCTCCATTTTGCCAGGAATATCGAGCAGCATCGCCACATTCAGCCCAGACAAGAAAGTCAACCCTGATTTGCCTTTGTCGATTCGAACACCCAGCCACGCCTGACAATAACCCTCTGTCGGCGGATGCGTGCCAAGAGAGACAACACAAGGGCAAAACACCGTGCAGTTGCAATTCAAAATTAACTCTCCCTCGATCGACCATGACTCTGTGCTCATAAAATTGTTTCCTTTCGCGTTTTTGGTTTTGTTACAGATCTAAATGATTGTGCCCGCCGCCGACACCCGAAAACAGACTTGCCAATACTGCGACACCCCAAACCGTGATCAGCACTCCAAGCGGTGTCGTGACTCGCCGTCCAATCACAGGAAACTTCTCGATCGCCATCACCGCCGCACTCAACACCATGAACCAAATATTCGTCAAACCGCCGACGAATGCCAACAACATCAACGCCCAACAGCAACCGACACAGGTGACACCGTGGCGCAAACCCATTTTCAATCCGCCACCGACGCCGTCACGCCAATGGCGCAAAAAGAATTGCATCGGCGCTAGACACTCTGACTGACATCGCTGCTTCAGCGTCGAAAATTGATAGAGGCCGGCGATAATCAGTAGCGCACCGCTGAGCGCGCGATTTAGTTGATTGTGCGCATCAAACAAATCGAGTTCGGCGACCGCCAGTTGCATCGAAGATGCGCCGAGCGCAAAACCAAACCAAATAACCGAATAGCCGAGAACAAAAGCCCACCAAATTAACGACGATGCGTTCTGCGTGATGCTATGAAGTGACTGCAGTACCGGCACGGCAGTCGTCGACATCATCACCAAAGTCATCAGCGCCCACATCAGAAACACATTCGACGGCGCGTGCGAATGCACCGCACCAACCCTCGACAAGTGGTGCTGCAATAACAACCACCAACCCCCGCCAATCGCAAGCAAAAACAACGGCCACGGTGAGTTGGCGACTAATTTGCTCTGAATCATTGTTGATTACTATAGTTATCAACAATGATCAATCGCAAGCCGAGCCCGAATTTTGACCGCCTCAGTTTTGACGCGACGGGTTTTGCGAGACTGCTTCACGAAAAACGACGACAACTCAATTGGTCAACTCGAGAACTCGCAGAGCGCACAGATATCTCGCAACCATATGTCGTCGCCCTCGAACGCGCTCGCAACACGAGTTCGAAGACTAAAAAGACTCCCACCCCCACTGTCGACGTCGTTGCCCGCCTTGCATATGCCTTGCAAATCGACGCGCGTGAACTCTTCGACCAAGCAATGCAAGTCGCCGGTCGTCATGTGCTGCTTGTTGTTGACGACTCGGCGCCATCATCACTGCAGATCATTGAACGTGCAGCCATCAACCAGCCGCATACTTGGCTATGTGCAGAAAAATCTGGCGAGATCAACCTGCGTCAAACAAAATCGAGACAATACAAACCGACCGATATAACCCGTGCCCTCAACGCCGAGATGAAGAGACTTCGTCGTGAAATAGCTGGCCAAAAGCTTGGTTTGATCTTCAGCGAAACATCTGAGGCGATGACCGAAGTTCAGAATCCGCACGCAGTTATCAATTTCGAACACAAGTGGGCCGACGTTGTCGACAAGGCAGTAACTTCAGTCGGCGCACATGCAGCTTTCAACATTTGCGTCTACAAAATTTCAGATCTCAACACTCTTGCCGACCCGAACAAAGTATTCAACGAACTTGTCGGTGTTCATGACGAACTTTGGACATACATGAACTCAACGCTGATGCTCCCAAACTCGTCTGTCGCAAAAAACGACGTGTCAAGAGTTCGCGAATTTTTAAAAAAATAACCAAAACGAAACAGAAAAGAGTCAAAAAATGTCGATACCAATCACGAGTCGAGCATTCACAGTCGGCAAAACAGACTCAGGTTGGGCGCGCAAAATTGTCGACATGCCAATTGACCAACTCGGCGAAGGCGATGTACTTGTGCAGGTCGAATATTCAGGCATCAATTTCAAAGACGGTTTGGCGAGCACAGAGTCTGGTCGCATCGCGCGCATTGATCCACTTATTGGCGGCGTCGATCTTGCGGGCAAAGTTGTCGAGTCGTCGAACGCA
>RFTA01000087.1 GCA_009923685.1 Actinomycetota bacterium | reverse complement strand
CGACACCCTTTTCATGCGGAGAGAAAAAGAAGGGCGTTGCCCATGTGTTGTCCATCAACACAACCGCACCGCGATCATGCGCGACGCGTGCGATGGCTGGCACATCTTGCACTTCAAAGCTTTGCGAGCCGGGAGCTTCTGTGAAAACAGCTTTTGTGTTGGGCTTGAAAAGCGAAGCGATGTCTTCGCCGATCATTGGATCGAAATAAGTTGTCTCAACGCCAAATCGTTTCAGCAAACCATTGCAAAAAACACGCGTGGGCCGATAGACGCTGTCAGTAACGAGAAGATGATCGCCCGCTTTCAAACAAGAGAGCAGTGCGACGGAAACGGCAGCCAATCCGGAGGGAACACAGACTGTTCCGGCGGCTTTTGAAATTTCGGTCCAAGCCATTTCGAGCGCGTCGCTCGTTGGCGTTCCTTGAGTGCCATAAATATAGCGTCCTGTTCGATTGAGAAGTTCGAGAAACTTGGTTTGATCGGGGAAGATCGATGTTTCGTCGCCGCTGATCATGTTTAAGTGAAACAAATCTTCGTCCAAAAAACACGGTGGCCCCGCCGATGGCACCACCGCGCGGGCATTGAGGGTCTCAACATATTTGAGTGCCCTAGCGAATTGACTCTCGACTTTGGCACGAGCAAGTTTTTGTTTGGTCGAATCTTCTAGTTCGTAGACCATTGGATACCAAATTGCACCGCTGAACTGCAGCCAGTGCAGGTCGATCGGTCCATGGCTGCATAATGCTTTAAGGTCGCCGGTTCGACAATCGTTTTGATTGACCAATCGTGACGTTTTGTCGCTTACGACCAACGCCGAGTCGCCACCTGGACCATCGGTGATGGATGTTTCGACATGAATTGCGATTTTCGTTTGATCGTCTAGAGCCAACTCTTGGCCGTTTTTTGTGTTGACGAAATTTTTGAAACCGAGAAACGCCAATCGCCGCTCAAGTTCTTGGCTGGGAAAGTCTGGCAATAAAACGATCGCCTCACGACTGACATGATTCGCCAAGAACGCTTCGTCAAGGTGGTCGCCGTGAATATGCGATATATATAGGTGTGTAGGCGACTCTATCTTTGCGATTAAGTCAGCATCCAAATTGTCGTTGCGTGGAAATACGAACCATGAACCAAAGAAAGCAGGCACGAACCACGGGTCGCAGAGAATTCTCGAGTTGCCTGACTCGATCAAAATTCCGGCATGACCCAGCGAGGTGGCTCGCATGACTACTTAAGCGACAGGGGGATCAGTAAATTGTTGGCCTGCACGAGCGACATGTTCAGTCCACTCTTTGCCGTTCCAATATCGCAACTCAAATCTGCCCGATGGGTCGGCATACCACGCGGCCGGAACGTTTACGTTTGCTTGTGGAGTAGAAGTCGTGGTTGTGCCCGTGTCGCTAAGAGACTGTGTAGCGATTGTCGCCACTGTCGTTGAGTTCGAATTATTAGGGCGTCGCAGAAAAGCGCAGTATCGGCCGTCAAATGTCGGCACGATCGAGACGACTTCCCATCCTTCACTTGATTTTTTTGTCAGCTCGTTGGCCATCGCCTCGGGGCTCGCGTTGTAAGGGTTAAAGGCAACATATTCAAACATGCAGTCAGGCTAGTGCGAATCACAGTTCAATAAATGACCGCGAATACGATTTGTGCGCACCGTAACCTTGTATTCGTGAAAAAAAGTCAATCAAATCGCATCGCCTATTTCGGACCTGCGGGCACATTTACCGAGCAAGCTCTGCTGACTCAAAAAGATCTTGCGTCGTGTGACTTGGTTGCGTTTCGAACTGTGCCCGATGTCCTAGACGCCGTCGCGTCTGGTGCTGTTGATTTTGGTTTCGTCCCGATCGAAAATTCAATTGAAGGCACTGTCAACTTCACGCAAGATGCCCTCGTGTTCGACTATGACCTTTTGATACAACGCGAGATCGTGCTTGATATCGAGCATTGTCTGTTGGCGCAAAAAGGTGTTACGACGGGCGATTTAACGGGCATCTTGTCGATACCAGTGGCGACTGCGCAATGTCATAACTTTTTGCGAAAAAATTTCGCGCACCTTGATGTGCGAGCAGCCAATTCAACCGCTGAAGCGGCGCAACTTGTGGCGGCGAACTCGACCGAAAAATTGGCGGCGATTGCACCCAAGAATGCCGCAAAGGTTTATGGTCTTGAGGTCATCGCCTCAGATATCGCCGATCATCAAGGCAACCAGACGCGTTTTGTACTTGTTGGCAAACATGTTGTGCCGAGCGCGACTGGCCACGATAAAACTGCGATCGTTGTTTTTCAGCGGGCCGACGAACCAGGAAGTTTGATTTCAATTTTACAAGAATTTGCCGCTCGAAGAATTAATTTGTCCGTTCTACTTTCGCGACCAACAAAACGTGGTGGACTCGGCGACTATTGCTTCATCATGTACGCCGATGGACATATTCAAGATGAATTAATGGCTGATGCATGAGAGGTGCCAGAGCGGCCGAATGGGGCGCCCTGCTAAGGCGTTGTCCGGGTAAACCGGACCGAGGGTTCAAATCCCTCCCTCTCCGCCAGTTTGTTTTAGTGCTTGTTGGCGCGATTATTTCAAGTTTCGTTTTTTTGCCAGCGCGAGCTAATGCTTCGTCGTGCACTGTGTTTCATCAGGCACGTGTCAATGACTCATGGACTCGTATTGCCGCTCGTTATGACATGTCGCTAAAGAGACTTCTCGCTTTGAACGGGGCAAAGACGTCGACGATGATCTTGGTCGGCAAGCAGATTTGTACTTCAGACCAACCCGTAATCGTGATTCCAGATACGACATACAAGCGCAAAGATATTGTTGCAATTATTCGCGAGGTTTGGCCCGACGAGCATGAAGAGAACGCTTTATTCGTTGCTCAGCGCGAGAGCAAGCTGAACCCGAATGTTGTTGGTGGGTCAAACGACTGTTGTGTCGGACTTTTTCAAATTTTTTACTCGGTGCATCGATCATGGCTGACGAATATTGGCGTCACTGAGCCATCACAATTACTTGATCCGCGCGTTAACGCCGAGGCGGCGCTCGCAATGTTCAAGCGCAATGGCAATTCGTGGAAACCATGGTGGACAAAGTCTTGGCGACCATAAGGCAGTAGGCTTCAA
>RFTA01000086.1 GCA_009923685.1 Actinomycetota bacterium | reverse complement strand
TGACCCAAGCCCGCAAGAGCGTTTACTCGCGCCGAAACCTCGATCTTTTTACCCAATTGACTTTGACCGTTGGCGGTAAAAATTCTCACCTCCACCGGAAACAATCCGTTTGAAAGTGCAACCACATCGACGACCAACTCGTTTGAACCTTTTGCGGGTATTTCAATCGACGCGATTTCGTTCTTGAAACGAAGTTTCGAACTTGCAACTCGAACTTGCACCGTCATCGCAAAGTCGGACGAGTTTTGCAGGTCAAGGCGCAAAGTGCTTTCGCGACTGCCCAAAGTAAATGTCGTGCCATCTTGCAGAGTTACTGATTGTCGAATTGTTTTCAGTTGGTTGCGAGTTGCTGAAATAAAATTTTCGCACTCAGCGTCGGTGATTGATTCGCTCGACATCACCAGCAAGCGTTCGTCCCAGTCGCTCCAGACTGTGGCGTCGGTTTCAATAGTGTCGCGCAGTTTTTCTATGTCTTTGCGGAGGTCGGCGATTTTGCTTGTTCGTTCAATAAAATTCTTTGAATTCACTTTGGGCAAGATCGGCTTGTATGCGTCTAGGCGAGGGGCGGGCAGATTGGCCATCGTGCGCAACGCAACTTGTTGTGGCACACGACTCAAAATCAGCAATGTTTCATGGATCAAATCTTCGTTGACCACCGAACCGTCGCGCGAGGTCAAAACGACCCTGCGTAGAGCCGGCGTGCCACCCTCGCTTTCGATCTGATTTCTTTGGGCCAAAATCTGTGCTGCAAGAAAGGTTGCCGCAGAAAATGCATTATCAGTTGGTCGGCTGAGTTGATCGACGTAACTTTTGTCAACAAGATGTAACGAAACATCAACGCCGTTGCTGACCAAGCGATACGGTCGAGCTGCGTTATCGAATTCACCGAGCACAACACTCGACTGAGACAACATCAGCACCGAACGAACACCGGATCTGACGATTAAGTCGAGGCCGTTTTGATCAATTGGTTTTCGTGCAACCCAAAGCGAAGAAACGGTTCTTGCATTCGGCAGAACTTGTTGCCAGGTTGAGATACCTCGTTCGCGAAGAGCCTTGAACTGGTCTGACTGCGCATTGCTGCTGGCAGCAGAAGGATCAAATTGGATGTAAGGCGCAGCAATTATCGGTGCCGTGCCGAGTGCGGCGACCAACTGCACGAGCAATGTTTGATCGGCTGGGTTCGCTGATCGACTGAGCCCATCTAACAATTCGGGGGATATTTGTACGGTGATTCGAGACGCGTCGAGTTTGAGCAGTTTGATCAGTTTTTCGAGTTTTGTTCGAGTTGTTTGGTTAATTAGTCGACTGCCGTCTGGCTGCAAGGTGATCGGAGCATCAATTGCCGCAACGACATTGACGGGCATCGGCTTTACTTCTCTTGACGGATTAAATCTGTTGACAAAGCTCGTCAATCTCGCACGAGAAATTTGGTCGACTACAACCTCGACTCGAACCGGGTAGATGCCTGGACCATCGAATTCGATTCGGCGCGTACCCGACTTGATATCGGTTGAAAGTGCAATCAACTCAAATTGACCGTCACTGCGACGAGTTGTTTCGCGTATTGTCAGATCAACCGAGTCAGTTGCGACAAATTCTTCTGTCGCATCGTTTATTGCTCGCACTTGTTTTTCACCGTTCGTAATTTTTTGACCGATCGAGATGCGAAAGACGGCCTTTGGGTTGGTTGTTAATTCGGTGGTTAGTGACTCTGAGTTGATGCCAAGCACAAACCGCAGATTTCCAGATGTATATATATGAAAGTTCTGCGCCGTCAAGGTGAGTTCGTTCGACTCGACAAGTGCCCGTGAACGGCTAGTTGGCAACGGCGACAGGGCAAGACAGGCAATAAGTGCGAACCCGAGCGAAAATTTCAGCGCAAGCGAGAATTTCAGGGCGTAGGAACGATAAATCACGACATAATCACGCTAATGCTCACGCAGTTGCCAACTGAGCAAACACATCACTTGTCGCAATCGTGTGCGTAGCCTGTAGAGCGTGGTGCCCCAGCGCTTCGCGCCAGTTCTGAGCGAGATTGATCCAATTGCTTCGCGGTTTCGAAGTGCTGGATTCAAACTATTTGTTGTCGGTGGCACCGTACGCGACCTGATGTTGGATCGCCCCGTCACCGAACTCGACTTTGATCTGACAACCGATGCACTGCCCGAGCAGATCAAAGAATTGTTGGCGGGTTGGTGCGACTCACTGTGGGTGCAAGGTGAACGGTTCGGCACGATTGGCGCCAAAAAAGGCGAGCGTGTTTATGAGATCACGACTCACCGGGCAGAGGCATATTCGCCAGACTCACGTAAACCCGATGTGCAGTTTTCGAAAGACATTCATCAAGATTTGTCGCGACGTGATTTCACGATCAACGCGATGGCGCTTGAAGTAACTTCTGACTCGCCAGTTCTGGTCGACCCGTTCAACGGCATGGCCGACCTGATGGGCAAATCATTGCGCACTCCGTTGTCACCAGAAATTAGTTTCAACGACGACCCGTTGCGCATGATGCGAGCAGCACGATTTATATCGAATCTCGGCATGATCGCGGTACCCGAGTTGATTGCCGCGGTGAATGCAATGTCTGATCGCATCACGATCGTGAGTGCCGAACGAATTCGCGACGAATTTGATCGCTTGATCGTCACCGATCGACCATCTTTCGGGTTGTGGTTTTTGGTCGACAATGGCTTGTCGAAACATTTTTTGCCTGAACTCGCGGCGATGCAACTCGAGCAAGACCCGATTCATCGACACAAAGACGTTCTAACTCACACACTGGCCGTAATTGAAAATGTCAAGCGCGACGACCCGTGTGATTTTCGCATCACTCGATTGGCTGCGCTGTTTCACGATGTCGGCAAACCAAAAACTCGGGCGATTCGACCCGGCAAGGGCATAACTTTTTATCACCATGAAGCAGTTGGTGCGCGAATGACCCGAGAGCGCATGCGCAAGCTTCGCTATTCGGTGCAAGACATCGAAACCGTCGCCGAACTTGTTGCACTCAGTGCTCGCTTTCACACCTATCAAATGGGATGGACCGACGCCGCAGTGCGTCGCTACGTGCGCGACGCAGGCGCTCACTTGGCCGAACTAAATGTGTTGACCAAGAGCGATTGCACGACGCGCAACGAAAAAAAAGTCGCCGCACTCGCCCGTCGCATGGTCGAAC
>RFTA01000085.1 GCA_009923685.1 Actinomycetota bacterium | reverse complement strand
GTTTACAAAATTGAGGATGCGACGATCGTCGGCGAAGGCACGCTCGAAGAATTGACAAAGTCAGCGAGTTAAGTCGCGATTTGCGATTGTGATGGGGTGTGAGAGAGGTCGCGCAGGGCGGGGAGCGAAAGAGTTAGCAGCGCTACGGCGATGAACAGTGCGGCACAAACAGAAAAAGTTTGTTGCAAGCCGAAGCTTTCGACAGCCAAACCGACGACGACTTGGCCAATCGGCGGGGCGGCGTAAAGCGCCGACATTTGCACGCCATAGACGCGGCCTTGCATTTCGGTCGGCACCCGGCTTTGAATAAGTGTGTTCCATAGAGGGTTGAACGGACCCCAAATCGCACCCATCAAAAAACCAGCAATCACGAAAACGTATGTCGGTGGCAACCACACCATCGGCATCACGGCGAACGCGACGCCGATCATTACTCCGCTCAAAATGGCGAAACGAGAAAATCGGCGAGCGATCGCACCAAAACTAAAGGCACCGAGAACCATGCCACTGGCAAGCGCCGTCATCGTCGCACCGAGGCCGCCAGCATCGCCGAGTCGCTCGAAGTGCACCGGCAAAATAACCATCTCGATCGGCATATAAACAGCCGACGTGAACATGAAAATAATTGTCAAACTAAACAGCGCACGATCAGCGTGCAACGCACGAAATCCGGCCACCGTCGCTTGCCAAAAATTTTCGTGAGACATATTTTGGTCGCGAGTTTCAGATGTCGAGTCGACGATTCGCATCAACATCACGCTGACCGACGCGACGAAAAACAAAAAGCTGGTCGCCAACATCGCGTCGACCGGCCCGACAAGTTTGATTAGCGCCGCACCGATCGCCGGCCCGATCGCCCAACCGACGGCGAACAAACCTTCGTGGCGACTATTTGCGGTTTCAAGGCTGATCGAAGATGCAGCCGCAGCATTAGGGATAAGCGCCTTGCGCGCCGAATACCCCGCGGGGTCGAACACTGCTCCCAATACTGCGAGTAGAACTACCCAGATATATGTCAACTCGCCGACTCGGTCGACGAGCACGAACAGCAACACCGACACAGCCGAAAGCACATCGGCATAAATCGAGACCTTGCGACGGCCGATGCGATCGATCATCGTGCCGATAAACGGCGAGACCACAATGCCTGGCAGCATCACGAGTGCTCCGAGCAGGCCGGCTGCGGCGGGCGAGCCCGTGAGATCGAGCACGAGCCACGGCACGGCGATCATCACGATGCCGTTGCCGACACCAGAAGCAATGTTCGACGTCTGCAACATAACAAACGGCAGCGATCGCTTCATCATTTAAGTTTAATTTGTCGGCATGCGAATTCAGCGCGCATTTAGCGCGCGCTTGAACGAACTACTTCCAGCTCAAAAGTTTTTCGAGATCACCAAAATCAAATGGGCCACCACACGTCAAAATCACGTGCTCAGCACCAACTTGTTTGTATTGCTCAAAAATTTCTGGCGTCACCTCCTTCGGGTAAATCGCCACTGTGCGCTCGATCTCGCGCGGGTTGCGACCGACTTTCGCACACCATTCGTCAAGAATCTGAATTTTCTTGCCGTAACTTTCAGGTGGGCCGAAATAGTTGTATTGATCGGCGTATTGCGCAACAAGTCGCAGCGTAACTTTTTCGCCGCCACCACCAATCATGATCGGCATCTTTCCGCGCACCGGCTGCGGGTTCAATTTCGCCAATCGCGCTTGGATCACAGGCAACCCGGCCTCGAGCAGTTTCAATCGCTCAATCGCCGTGCCGAAGTGATATCCGTATTCTTTGTAGTCACGCTCAAACCAACCTGAACCGATGCCGAGCACGAATCGCCCTTCGCTGATGTGGTCGATGGTTCGCGCCATGTCGGCCAACAATTGCGGGTTTCGATATGTGAAACACGAAACCAACGCACCGATTTGCGCGTGGCAAGTGTCGGCTGCCATCGCCGCTAGCAACGAGTAACACTCGAAGTGCGTCGCCTCGGGGTCGCCCGACAACGGATAAAAGTGGTCCCATGTCCAAATGCTGTCGACGCTCATCGCATCTGCAGTGCGCCACGCCGCACGCATTTCTTTGATATTTGTGGCCTGTGGCCAAAGTTGTACACCGATTTTCATAGCCAAAGATTACAACTAGTATCGGGTCGCAGGCGTATCGCAAATTTCTTGGAGGATGACAATGCGCATCAAAAAATCACTTCTCGCAACAGCACTCGGGTTTTCACTTCTCGCGGGCTTGGCCCAGGTGCCAACTGCGGGCGCAGTCGTCGAGTGGGCACTCACTGAAGACGCAGTTTCGCTCGGCCTTACCGGCGTGTCGCCGCATGTCGAGCGCACAGGCAATGCCGATCGACTTTGGTATCCAGGTGGTCTTGCAGGCACGGCTGTCGCTGATTGCAATGACGCTGGTGCGTGCACAAGTGTTGCAAGCTCTGGGCGCCTCGGCAGCGACTTCACGGCGATCACATTGCCCAACGGCACACGTCGCGCATATTTTGTCGAACAGTCGATGACGCCGGGCGCAAATACAAAATCAGTTTCGTCGGCGGCATGTTTAACTGCAGCGTGCACTGGTGTTGGCACATCAACAGTTGCCGCCGCTGAACTCGTCGTCTCACAAAATATGAAAGCGTGGGGCGTGCCCGACGCAGTGGTGACACCCGATGGCAAAGTTCGTCTCTATGTTGTCGAATCACCGACAGAAGGCAATTGCACCGAAAAACTCGCGAGTTATATTTCGAATGACGGCATTTCGTTCACGAAAGAAGCGGGGTGGCGACTTGAAAACGGCATCAGCGTCGACCCAGAAATTCTGCGCGCCAAAACAGGTGATTGGATGATGATTCTTGCCGATGGCCCTGGTTGTGGTGATCGCGTGCAAAAACTTTATACGTCAACTTCAAATGACGGATTAACCTGGTCGGCACCACAAAAAGTTTTCGGCTCCGGCTCAGATTTGCGTCGTCTCGACCCAACTGGTTACGAAGTTTCGACAAATGTGTTTCGCATTTATTATGCGACTGCCGTCGCGGGTGCACTTGGCGATGTAACTTACACAATCAAGCGTGGCACAATTGCGATTAAGCAGTCGTCGTCTGATGTTGCCGTCACTGGTGGCAAAAACGCAACCACCAAAACAACGATCACCTGTGTCAAGGGCAAGACCACCAAAAAGGTCACAGGCCTAAATCCGAAGTGCCCTAGCGGATACAAAAAGAAAT
>RFTA01000084.1 GCA_009923685.1 Actinomycetota bacterium | reverse complement strand
GTAACCAAATTAAACGCATGAATTTCGCTCTCACGCTCGTTTATGCGCGCGAGATGCTCTTCAACGACTGCTATTGCCGTTTTTGAGCCCGAGGATACTGCGGCGACTATTTCGACAAGTTTCTGCATTACTTATACATCGAATCCAATTGTTGGTGGCACTCGAAAACGACCGCTTTCGGCGGCAGGTGCTTGGTCTAAAACTTCTTGACGATCCAGAGATTTTGCTTCGACATCTTCGCGCATCACATTATTTAATGGATAGGGCTGAGTCATCGGCTCGACATCCGAAAGATCAAGGGCATCGATATCGCGAAAGTGCTCGAGCATTCCCGCTAATTGGGTGGTCATTTTCTCTGCTTGTTCGGGCGAGAGACTCAGTCTTGCCAGTCGCGAAACTTTGACGACAGTTTCTTTTGAAATCGGCTCTGGCACGCGGTTAATTCTACGAGGCGACTCACGCTAGACACACAAGAGGTGAAAAATCATTCCACTTTCTGGTTGCAATACGGGCAATTTCAAACCCAATGTCTCAAGTTGCTTACCAGAGAAAACACCAACATCATGACCAACCGATAAATCTGAATCAAAAGTTGTGACTTGATACTTTCGATCTGCGCCAAGACCGGGCAATCGCAAAAACTGGGTGCGTTCGTTTTCTGAGTCGCTCGTCAGTTGCACGATCGACACCATGGCTTCCGATCGATCAACCGAATAAACGCCGTGGCAAATCTGCGATGTGCTTACTGGGTCGAATCGCACAGCGTCACCTGCGTGCAAAATATCGCGGTGTTTCTTGTGCCAGGCAATAACTTGACGAAGCCTCTGCAACTCATCATCGCTGCATTTTGTCAGGTCCAATTCAAGACCCAAATGTCCGAACACTGCCGAGATCGCCCGAAAACCCAACGAATGCGAACGCCCGGTCGTATGCGCCTTTTCGGCGCCGATATGCGCGCCCATAATTTCGTTCGGAACAAACATCGACGCACCGCGCTGAATATTTTGTCGGCGAAATGGGTCGATGCAGTCGCTCGTCCAGACTCGATCTGCTCGACGCAAAATTTCGTGGTCGATGCGTCCACCACCCGAAGCACAACTCTCGAATTCGACATTCTGATGTGCATTACGCAGTTGATCGATCAACCTGTAAACAGCCAGGGTCTGTTCGTGTGTTCCGGCGGCGCCGTTTTGCAGTGTCGCCTGCACATGCGGCCTGTTCATGTCCCACTTCACGAACGCAATTTGATGTTCGCTCAGCAACTCGTCAAGTTTTGAGTAGACATATTTATATGCGGGCTCGTGCGCCAAGTTCAACACAAGTTGGTTTCTCGCACGCACTGGTTCATAGTCAGGCGAATTTAAAGCCCAATCAGGGTGACTGCGAAATAGTTCGCTGTCTTCGTTAATCATCTCTGGCTCGACCCAAATGCCAAAGTCCATGCCGAGGCTTTGAACATAAGTGATCAACGGCGTCAACCCATTCGGATATACCTCGGGTGATACCCACCAATCACCCAAACTCGATTTGTCGCTTCGCCGACCTGCGAACCAACCGTCATCTAATACAAACCTCTCGACACCGACACCTGCGGCCAACTCGGCGAGTTGCATCAACTTCTGTTCGTCGTGATTGAAATAAATTGCCTCCCACGTATTCAACAAGACTTTGCGTGTTAAAGATTTACTTCGCTTCGGCAAATTCGCGCGCACATTGCGATGAAAGTTCCACGACGCCGGCGTAAACCCATTGGCAGAATAGGTCGCTATTACTTCAGGGGTCGAATACGAACCACCCGGCTCTAAACAAATCTCGCCCGCCATAAGTAGCTCACCAAGTTGCAAATATTTTCGAAAGTCAGCAAGCACCTCTGCGAGCAAAACATGGTTGCCGCTCCATGCAAGATGTGCACCCCAAACTTCACCCGCCCATTCGTTCGCATTCGGTTGCGCCGCCCAAACAACCGGCGGATGTTCATGCGATGTGCGGCCGCTGCGATTTTCAGATGTCCACGCACCGTGAGAAAGGTTCTGACGATGTAGCGCAAACTCGCGTGCCCAACCACCGGTCATTGTCACCAACTCTTCGGCCCGACTTGGTATCGGCAGAGTAACGCTGAGAGTGTCAAGCAAATAGCGATTCGTACCGTCGTTGGTCACTTTTGCTGTTACCGAGAGAATCCCCGACTCACACAGTGCGATCTCGCAGCGCAGGCTCAATTCAGCGGCCGCATCAATACTTTTCGCAACGACTGAATTCTCCGATCTTTCGATCGATTGCCGACTGAACCGTGGCGCAAAAAACCGACCCCCTGGTCGATGACCTGCGAGCCCCGGTCTGGCAAGACAACCTTCGCCGTGTTGGGTCACAACCGCGATCGGCGACGTCACATCGATACCGCCGGGCTGCTTTGACAGATAGATCGACGCCAAAATCTTTTCATTATCGATCGACTTGAGCTCAGGCCCCCAATGCGCGATCACCGGCACGCCACCTGAGACATCGACGACGACACTTACTCCAGGGCATCGCAAATGAATCAGGTTCGACACAATTTTTAACCTACGGTCACCCGATATGAAAATAAATATTCGCCAGAATTGAGTCGATATTTTTCGAGCACATCTGGGCCACAACTCGCGGTTCCCAAGCCGCGATGCGCAACGTCAAGATGCACGATCAACTCTTTTCGCGGCACCAAGTCAGAAACGTTTTCGGCGACAAACAAGTCGTGCGCCGAATAATTGGTCGCCGAGAAGTGCATTACCGATGGTTGCAAGACTTCGATTCGTACTTTCTGTCTTGGGCTCGAAGAATGCAACTCGAGCCAACGCACCTCGGTTCTCAGACCAAATTCTTGTGGCACTAAATATGGCGGCGAGTCTGGTGGCGAAACCCACTCACCAAGCATCGAACCACTATTTCGATCGGGATAATTCTCATATGGTCCACGACCGAACCATCTGACACGATCGAAGCCGACCGGCAAAGAAAACTGCACGCCAACGCGCGGCAGATCTTTAAGCGATTTCGGCACGACAATTCGATGAGCAAACACGACCTCACGACCATCGGCGCTGACTTCACGCTCGACATTATGGTTGACCAGATTTTCGGGTTCGTCGTTGTCGACACCCAACTTTTGCCAAATCTGCATCGCTTGGCTTCCAGTGCCCTGCTTTTCAAACAGTTCGGGCATCAACTTGTAGCCGTCATTGTCCACCGGCGAACGCCACAAACACAGCTCTAAAGGCTTGATCAACAT
>RFTA01000083.1 GCA_009923685.1 Actinomycetota bacterium | reverse complement strand
GGGATTATGAGTCCCCTGCTCTGACCACTGAGCTACTGGCCCCACGCAATCAGCCAAACGCTACTCGCTGAATGCAGAGTTCAGGTATGCCCGAACCGCTTGCCATGCCGATCTAGCAAGTAAATTAATCATGCCGATTATTACAGCAGTTCAGCGCCTGGCTAAATGAGTGGCAAATCTACGAAGTCACGTCTTTGTGTGCAAATCGGTTGATCGCGAGCGCATAAAAAATGGTGCCCGCGATAAAGCAATAACTGCCGCCGCGAATCATCACCGAATAATCGACGGTCGCAGCCAACGCATCAAACCACGAAAATGCATAGTGCACCGGCAGCCAATCACGAATTTTGCCAAGCGCCGTAATCGTGTCAAGAATGCTGAGCAAAATTGAAATCGCCACCGCAACACCAACTGCGCCGAGAGGCGCATCAGTTCGCACACTCAGATAGAACGCCACGCCGGCAATGAACATCAGCGAGATCGCGATGTAAACAGTGATTATCGCGATTCGCGAAACGGCCACCGGGTTCGCAAAAGTCGCCCCAAGCGGACTCTGCAGTGGCTTGATGCCAAATGCAATCGCACCAACTATCCACGAACTTATCGGCATGATTAAAACGGCGACAGCCGAGAGACTCAGACTTACCTTAATTTTTTGACGCAACAACCTCGCCCGCGGAACTGGAGACGCCAATAAATATCTGAGCGTCGACCACGATGCCTCAGATGCGACTGTGTCACCATTGAACAGCGCTATCACGGTGACCAAAAGAAATGGCGTGGCGAAGTAAAGCATCGTCACGGTGAAATTTGAAGCACCGATAGTTGCCAAACCAATTAGGTCTGTTGTGCCAGAGCCAAGTCGAGTCGGGCCACCGCTATTGCCCGATGGACCAAACTTGACTGCAATCGCTACCAACACCGGAAGCGAAACTACAAATAGATAAGCGATCGCCGTTCGCTTTCTTTTTAGTTGTCGATACAACTCGATGCGATAAGGCAAAGTCTTCGAGGGCGAATAACTCATTGTGCCTCCTGCCCGATGACCAAGTCATCACCAATTAGTTCGAGAAAGATTTCTTCGAGCGTTTGAGATCGGCGATTTTTTGAAAGCAAGTCTTCCATTGGGCCAAATGCGATTAGTTCGCCTCGGTGCATCAACACAACATGACTGCAAGTCTGCTGAATTTCTGCCAACAAATGCGATGAGATAACAACAGTTCTGCCCGTTGACGCATAATTTTTCAATACTTGTCGCATCTCGGCGATCTGCTGGGGGTCGAGACCATTTGTCGGCTCGTCGAGGACCAATAGATCTGGCATGCCGAGCATCGATTGGGCAATCGCCAATCGTTGGCGCATGCCCTGACTGTATGTGCGCACTTTTTTATCCAGTGCGGTGCCAAGTTTTGTAATTGCGACAACTTGATCGAGATGTTGCTCGTTGTCACGACCAATTGACTGCCAATAAAGCCGAAGATTTTCTCGACCCGACAGATGCGGCAAGAAACCGGGGCCTTCAATGAAACTTCCGATGTTCGAGAGCGCTGGCGAACCTGGGTAAACCGATTCACCGTTCAAATAGATCGAGCCGTTCGTCGGAAATATCAAACCCATCATCATCCGCAGCGCGGTCGTTTTGCCGGCACCATTTGGGCCCAACAGACCCACAACTTGTCCGCGTTGCACTTCGAACGAAAGATCTACGACTGCGCGATGACCATCTTTATATGTCTTGCCCAAATTCGTTACGGCAACCAAAGCAGTGCTCGATTCTTTTGTCGGCAATATTTTCGGTCTGCGAATTCGAACGAACATTGCGGCGATGACTACTGATGCAAACGCGCCCAGTGGCCACAAAAAATTTGCCGAACTCGACTGTGCGGCGGTTGCGATGCTCGTTTCATACGTCAACGGCGAAAGTGGTGACACCGAATAGAATCGTGAAGTCTTCGGCGTTTCGTAACCCTGATCGGTAGATGAAATGCCGACCGCGAGTACGTCACCTATTGACCCGTCCAAAATTGTTGCGGGAAGGTTGATGACCACATCTTTGCTGCCGTTTGATATGTTCGAAATTTTGATCGGGGCGACGATGCCATTGGGCAAATTGATGGCGCCACTCGGCGACTTGCTCACCAATGAGAAGAACAACGTCGCGTCATTTGCGGTGCTGGTGATGCGAACCTTGATCGACGACGGTCCGACAACTGAAATTGGTTCTTTCAGCGGCGCGCTCTCCAAAAATCCGCTTTGTCCAGGCAAGAACGCCGGGCTGAACCCTGCGAGGTTCGACAGCAACTGCGAGGCAAGAGCACCCGCCGAGCCAATACCAGGAAGCGCCGAAATTGCGCTTGGCACGCCACCAATTGGATAAATCAGAGCCGCAGTCGGAGTAATCAACGGCAACTGTCGTGATTCGGTTTCAAACGGCAACTTTTCACTGGTGAAAACTTTTGGAATCACAGTCGAATCTTGCAACGATATTGAGCCGTTGGATCTCGTGAATTGAAAAACCGGAAACTCTATTTCGCGATCCACCAAATGCTTTTCAAACCACTTCAAAAACTGTTCTCGCAAATATGGTGCTTGTGCATTCGAACCGTCGTGACCATCTGCATGCCAAATCATCGAGAGCGGGGTGCCAGCACTCGTCTTTTTTATCTCTTTGGCAAGTTTGTAACTTTCACTCAGCGGAAATAGCGAGTCAGCCTGACCCTGACTCAAAAGAGTTGGCGCCGAAATTGTTGAGGCAAATCGAATCGGCGAAACCGACTCGAGAAGTTTTTTCTCACTCGGGCTTGGTCTACCTTGCAGAACTGCATTTTCGTAAGCGTCGCACCACCGCTGCGCAAACGAGCCGCACTCGCCTAAATATGCACTCTGCAGAGTCACGGCCGAAAAGAATGTTCCTGCCCAAACTTTCTTGAATGGACCAGATTCAAATGATTGCGCGACAGACTGAGGAAACAATCCTTGCTGCAGGTCGCTCCAAGATATATCGGCAACAACGGCATC
The DNA here is from genome assembly GCA_009923685.1 of Actinomycetota bacterium. Lineage (GTDB taxonomy): Bacteria > Actinomycetota > Acidimicrobiia > Acidimicrobiales > Ilumatobacteraceae > BACL27. The sequence continues at coordinate 252 of RFTA01000083.1, read as the reverse complement.
GATTCTCGAATCTTGGCTGGCAGACAAAAGAGCATTCGCGCCACCATATGAGCTACCCATGATTCCGACCCGTGGGTCGCCTTTGGCATCAAGAATTACATTTTTGCTTTTAGCCAAAAAAGAAATTAACGCCCGAGTGTCGGCAACTTCGCTCTCGATCGAATTCATTTCTATCTGCCCGGTCGATTCGCCGAACCCACGGGCAGACCATGTCATTACGACAAAACCCTTCGACGCGAAAAACTTGGCGTC
>RFTA01000082.1 GCA_009923685.1 Actinomycetota bacterium | reverse complement strand
GTGAACAAAAAAGCCAGCGAGCACGAGCGATGGTTGGCGGGCATGCGCAAACTGCAACTACGCACGCTCGGCGTATAAAAAAGTGAAAGGCACTTCGATCAACGAACTTGTTTCAGCAAACAACGTCGCTAAATATCAAACCGATGGTGTCGTCGCGTTGCGAAATGTATTGTCACAGAACGCGATCTCTGAACTCGCCGACGCCCTCGCGCAAAATATGCAATCGCCCGGACCATGGGCCAACGAATATGCCGCCAACTCGAAACAAGGCAGATTCTTCGACGATTATGTCAACTGGGCGCGCTTTGACGCCTACACGACACATGCGCTTGCAGGCGTGCTGCCCCAAATTGCACTCGCCCTGATGCAAAAAACAACCGGTCGATTTTTTCACGAACACGTTCTCGTCAAAGAGGCGGGCAACAATCAGGTCACGCCGTGGCACAACGACGAACCGTATTACTCGGTCGACTCGCAAAATAATGTCAGTCTCTGGGTGCCACTAGACCCGATTCCAGAAAAAATCGCATTGCGCGCGATCACCGGCAGCCATCGTTGGGGCAAAAAATTTATCCCAAGAAAATTCGTCGATCAATCTGCGTATGTCGAAAGCGCCAGCGATTACGAGTCGCTACCCGCTTCGGCGTCGTTAGATGCCGCCAATAACATCGAGAGTTTTGCCGCGATGCCTGGCGACGTCGTCGCGTTTCACTTTCGCACCCTGCACAGCGCACCCTCGACGACAAATTATGACGATCGCCGTCGTGTGGTGAGTTTTCGCTATGTCGATAGCGAGGCAACATGGTCGACTCGTCCGTGGAAGACTTCGCCACCGCTTGAGCCACGTGCTTTAAAAGTTGGCGACATCTTAAATGATGATCGCTTTCCGCTAATTAAAACTATTTAGAGCCGTCGCCAACTCGCGCCACTGAGCCAATGGCAGTTCGCCGACATTGCTCGACAGAACTTGCACCGAGACATGGTTGGCACCCGCCTCAATGTGAGCGTTGATTCGGTCGACGATTTTTTCGAGCGTGCCCCAGGCAACGATTGCATCGACCATTTTGTCGTTCGGCATTTTGTCTTCGCCGGCGATATCGCTATGTCGATATCCGAGTCGCAACAAATTATTCGCGTAGTTCGGCAAACGGTTGTAGGTCAGCATGTGCTTGCGCGCCGTGGCTCGAGCTGAGTCGGCATTGGTGTCGAACACCACGGCGATTTCTGGCGCAAGCAATGCATCAGCGCCCAAAATCTCGCGTGCACCAGCCGTGTGCTCGACGGGCACAAAATATGGATGCGCACCGAGCCCGCGTTGCGCCGAAAGTTTCAACATTTTCGGGCCGAGCGCCGCCAGCACGCGACGTGGTGCAGTTGCGGGTGGTGCGGCAAAAAACACAGAGTTATCCATCGCGTCGAGATATTCGACCATCGCCGAATATGGCTTGGCATAGTTACTTTGGTGCACTTTTTCGGCCAAGTGTTGATGACTCGCACCAATGCCGAGCAAAAACCGATCACCAAATTTTTCGACGAGTGTCTTCCAGCCTGCGGCCATCGTCATGGCGCTTCGTGCATGCATCGATGCAATGCCAGTTGCCATCGTCAAATTTTTTGTCGCTGATAGCAACAACCCACACGACGCAAAAGGCTCACGGCCTACGGCTTCGGGCACCCAAACACATTTGAAACCAAGTTCTTCAAGTTCTATTGCCGCTTCTTGCGCTTTTGTCATTGGTTGCATGTCAAGGTCGAACGACCAAATGCCGACACGCCCCAAGCCAAAGTCAGAACGCTGCTTGACAACCATCACGAATTACCATAACGCAGTTCGCCATCACACATTGCATCATGAACCATCGCACCGAACGAACAACAAACAACGCCGAATCAAATTTCGTCGTGGTGGCCAGAGTGTTTATCGCCATACTCGTGACAGTTGGTCTGCTGGCTTCATGCAATAGTCAACAAGACTCGAGTCAAGACATCGCCACCGTGTTGCATGTTGTCGACGGCGACACGATTGTCGTCAAGTTGCAGGGCAAAACCGAAACTATTCGCTTGCTCGGTATCGACACACCAGAAACTGTGCACCCCACCAAACCTGTCGAGTGCTTTGGGCCCGAGGCCTCGGCTTTCACCAAAGCGACACTCAAACACGGTTCAACGGTCAGACTTGTGCGCGACAACGAACCACGAGATCGCTATCAACGACTGCTGGTCTATTTATATCTTGACGACGGCACGATGTTTAATCAACTTTTGATCGACCGCGGCTTCGCGCAAACTTTGAGCATCGAACCCAACACGGCGTTTGCGTCGATCTTTGCAGATCACGAATCGAGCGCACGCGAACGCCGAGTTGGGTTATGGCAGTCTTGCAAAAGGTAGCGTGAACGCGTGGCAGTTTCACAGAAATCACTCGTTGAACAACTGGGCCATTCACCGCACGCAAAACTTGTGATTATCAGTTGCGATGACTTGGGTGCATTTCACGCCGCCAACATCGGCGTTTATGATGCGATCAACAAAGGCGTGGCGACGTGTGCTTCTTTAATGGTGCCAGCGCCATGGTCACGCGACGCGATCAACCGATATAACGGCGAAGACATCGGTGTGCATCTCACGCTCAACGCTGAGCATGCAAATTATCGCTGGGGGTCTATAACCAATTCAGCATCGCTATCGTCTGGCGAAGGCGGGTTTCCGCGAACGATCGACGACCTATGGGAGCACGGCGACCCACAAGAAGTTTTGCGCGAATGCCGTGCGCAAATCGAACGCGCCATCGCTTGGGGTCTTGACCCGACACATTTGGCACCGCACCTGACGGCGATCACTCTTCGCCCAGAATTTTTCGACATCTACCTAGAACTCGCCGTCGAGTTTCGCCTGCCAATTCGCTTGCCGAGTTCGATCTCTGAAGAACAAGCCGGCTTTCCGTTTCGCAAACTCGCCCGCGACGAAGGTGTGTTGTTTCCTGATTACTTCGATCACGATTGGCGCGCCGGCAGTCGTGAACGGGTGATGAAGACCTTACAAAACCTGCAACCAGGTGTGACCGAGATGCATGTCCAACCTTGTATCGACACGCCAGAAATTCGCGCGCTCGGCGAAATCGCCCAAAGTTGGATCGACGATTACGAACTGGTCGTCAGCGACGAAGAAGTTCGCGATGCAATCGAAGCAAGCGGCGCAATACTGATCGGTTTTCGCGAACTGCGCACGCTGATGCGCGCACGCTAATTTTTATTCAGCGCGAACGCCTGC
>RFTA01000081.1 GCA_009923685.1 Actinomycetota bacterium | reverse complement strand
CCATAAGTTTTTGCACGTTGCGGAATCGATTCGAGATCTGTTTCGTCGGGCTGACCAATGTCTGCCGTGTATGCGTAGGGCATCGCACCTCGCTCGCGCATCCACGCAACTGCGGCCGAAGTGTCGAGCCCGCCAGAAAATGCGATGCCAACGCGCTCGCCAACGGGCAGCGATGTCAAAACTTTTGCGCCAGAGTTTTTTGCACCAGTCACTTTGGCGTCAGAATCTTTTTTTGCCACGACTCAAAGGTACAGACCCGAGAGAGTTGAAACCGAGAAGGTTTTAAAACCCTGATGCGACCGCTCGTCGGCGCCCCGCAATTGCGGCGATCGTTGTCAGCGCCGTGCAACCCGCGAGAATCGCCTCGCCAAGTGCGATGCCTGGAGATCGTGAAATATCGACGACGCTAACAATCGCCAGCAGAGCCGTAGCCAGAAGGCCAGCGAGTGCCGCGAACCGCGACGCTCGAACCGCGGCGATAATCACTGCAGCCGGCGCCAAAAACGGCACTATTGCAAGGATGGAAAACGGGCCGTTTGTCTGACTCGCGAGCCACCAAGTTGGCTTGCCAACTGCGAGTGCCGAAGTTGCTAGAGCAACCAATGAACCCGCAATCAAAAGGTGCGTGACGACGACTGCAATCACCCATGACTTTGTGAGAGTGCCAGCGCGCAAAGACTGGCTTTGATCAGGAGGTGGAAGAGACGACATCGCAAGACCGACAATAGCCTGATAGCAGTATGGTTCAGGCGAAATTTGAAAAATTAAGCGTGTTTTTTCCGATGTGGAATGAAGAGCAGTATTTTCAACGAGCCTTGAACGCGGCCGAAGATATTTGTGTCGAGTTGCAAAAGTCGCAGACAATCGCCGACTACGAATTGCTCATTATCGACGACGCGTCGACTGACTCAACCCCGCAACTCGCCGACGCCGCCGCGGCACGCGACAGTCGCGTAAAAGTCGTTCATCACCAGACGAACCGCAAACTTGGTGGTTCGATCAAGTCGGGTTTTTCTGCAGCGACTGGTGACGTGGTTTTGTATACCGACGCAGATTTGCCGTTTGACATGCGCGAGGTTCACAATGCGATTCGACTCATGAACCAATACGAGGCCGACATCGTCAGCGCGTATCGTTTCGACAGAACCGGCGAAGGCTATGTGCGCGTCGTGTACTCGATGTTCTATAACTTGATGGTGCGCATTTTGTTTGGCGTGCGATTTCGCGATATCAACTTTGCTTTTAAACTTTGTCGAAAGTCAGTCTTTGATCAGATAACTCTTGAGAGCGAAGGCTCGTTTATCGATGCTGAACTGATAATCAGCGCAAAAAAACGCAATTTGAGCGTCGTGCAATTTGGTGTCGATTATTTTCCGCGTACGCGCGGTGTTTCGACGCTGAGTTCGCCATCGGTAATCGTCAAAATTTTGCGTGAAGCGTTTAAGTTGCGCAAGAAATTGAATGCGATCAGACCGGTTGACGTCGCTGGTTCAGTGAAATAGTTCAGGGCGTTTTTCGATGAATTTTCCCGACGATATTCCCGACGAGTTCGGTGGCATAGAGCCAGACACCTTGCCGCGTCTCGCCTCGGCTCTCGACCGATGGCGTTTCACATTGATCGCGTTTGCGATTTTGATGACTGTCGTGGCGATCGGCGTGTTGTCTGGTTCGTCGAAAGACTCGGCGACCGATAACTCGAACCCTGATGTGGTTGTCGACAGCAGTTCGGTGCCGTTGATCACGGTGCCACTTGATCGCACACTTGAACTGGGCATGAAGGGTGACGATGTTTTGCGTTTGCAACAGCGACTCAAAGATTTGCGCTTCGACCCGGGCCCGGTTGACGGCGAGTTCGGACAAAACACGGTGCAGGCGATGTGGGCATTCGAAAAACTTGTGATGAGCGTGCCACGAGAGCGCGCAACTGGTGTGGTGACACCATCGACTTGGGCGATTATGCAGTCGAATCTGAAAATCAAACCTCGGCGTGTTGCCGACTCACCGAGTCACGTCGAAATTTATTTGCCAGAGCAGGTTCTGATCGTGTTTAAAAAAGAAGAGCCTGTTCTGATCACACACATTTCTAGTGGCACTGGTGTGCCGTGGTGCGAAGAAGTGAAAATTGACCCGGGCGAAGAAGGCAATAAGACTGACGAACAGATATCGATCGGAATTTGCGGTGAAGCCGTGACGCCGGCAGGTATTTTTTATTTTTACAATCGCCGCACGGGTATGCGAGAAACAAAGCTTGGCTCTCTGTACAACCCCGTCTATTTCAACTACAACATCGCCGTGCACGGGGCGATTCTTGTGCCTCTCAAACCCGCATCTCATGGTTGTGTGCGGATTCCGATGTCAGTTGCCAGGTACTTTCCGGCGCTCGTGGCTTACGGCGATCGGGTATACGTCTTTGACGGCATCAAAGAACCTGAAGAATATGGTTCGCCGATTCCACCGTTCGACAAACCTGACCCGAACTACACGACTATTGCCGCTGTAACGACTGTGTCGCCGACAAGTTTGCCGAATAGTTTGCCGACTCTCACTACTGTTGGTTCGGTGACGACGACAACTGTTGTCTCTACGAGCTCGTCAACAGCGTCGCCATGATGAAATACGACGAGTTTTCGATGTTTGGCGAAAACATCTCTGAATATGGTCTGAGTATCGCGAAACTTCCAACCGTCTCGCGAATCGCTATGCAACTCGAAGACGGCCGAACACTGAGCGCCTTGAAGTGGGGCGGCTCTGAGCCAGAAGTTTTGTTCGTGCATGGCAGCGCGCAAAATGCCCACACTTGGGACACGGTTGTTTTGGCGATGGGTATTTCGGCGATCGCCATCGACATGCCGGGCCATGGTCATTCTTCGTGGCGCAAAGACGGCAACTACGAGCCAGGAGTATTGGCTCGTGACGTCGCCACGGCAATCGAAACTTGGGCGCCGAAGGCAAAACTGATCGTCGGCATGTCGCTCGGTGGTTTGACGACGGTGGCTTTGGCTGGCATGCGACCCGATCTCGCCACGCAAATCGTCGTCGTCGATATAACTCCGGGTGTGAACTCTGAAAAGTCAAAGGCGATAACAGACTTTGTTAACGGGCCGCAGTCTTTTGCCAGTTTTGAAGAATTACTAAAACGCACGATCGAGCACAACCCGACTCGCAGCGAAAGTTCATTGCGTCGTGGCATCTTGCACAATGCCAAACAACTTGACGACGGCTCGTGGCAATGGCGATACGACCGCTCCACGCATCCGTCGAAAGAAGATTC
>RFTA01000009.1 GCA_009923685.1 Actinomycetota bacterium | reverse complement strand
TGCCCGCAAAAAGCACAGGGCAATTCTTGAAAAAGCAAAGGGTTATTACGGCGATCGAAGCCGCACTTTTCGCTCGGCAAACGAGCAGGTGCTGCACTCGGGGCAGTATGCGTTTCGTGACCGTCGTGCAAAGAAGGGCGAGTTTCGCAGTCTGTGGATTCAACGAATCAACGCTGGTTGTCGCATGCATGAAATGAGCTACAGCCGTTTTATTGCAGGTTTGTCTGCTGCGGGCATCACTGTCGACCGAAAAATTTTGGCCGATCTCGCCGTGCATGACGAAAAAGCGTTCGCCAAATTGGTTGAAGCCGCTAAGGGCGCACTCGTCTGAGTCTTTCGCCGCTCGCGTTCACGAGCAATCGAGTTCAGCGACTGCGCCGACTTGTAAACGATAAATCTGAGCGCGCGCAAGAAAAGGCGTTCGTCGTCGAGGGTGCGACGCTGATTGACGAGGCAATTCGTGCGGGCTGGCAGATTGAGTCACAATTTGTTGCTCCGGGAGCTTTGGCATGTTCGGGTGCGGGCAGCGCAGTGAATGATCTGGCGCCGGGCGTAATTGAGCGTGTCGCATCGACAACAAGCCCACAACCGGTCATCGCGATCGCGCTAAAAAAAGAACACGACATTGATGACTTGAAAAAATCTGGCGAGGCTTGGGTAGTCGTAGCTGACAAGATTTCAGACCCCGGCAATTTGGGCACAATTCTGCGCTCAGCGGAAGCGGCCGGTGCAAGTGCGGTGTTGTTGACCAGCGGTACGGTTGATGCATTCAGCCCAAAAGTTGTAAGGGCATCTGCTGGCGCGATATTCAACATCCCGGTTTTTGAATCGGTGACGCTAGAACAAGTCGCGGCACTTGGATTTAAAACTTGGGGTTCATCAAGTCATCAACTAGAAAAATCAGTTGATTTCAACGCCGCCGATTTGTCTGGTCGTTTGGCAATCGTGCTTGGTAACGAGGCGCATGGGCTACCAAGCAGCACCAAACTTGACGGCTGGTTGACGATTCAACACGCAGGTCGAGCCGAGAGCCTTAATGTCGCGATGGCTGCAACCCTGTTGTGCTTCGAAGTCAAGCGACAACACCAAAAGTAGCCCGACTGTTTAGTTTTAAAAGACTAAAGTTGAACAACGATGTCTGAATACTCGGTTGAGTCGATGAGTGCGGCAATTGAAACGGCCAAAGAGGCGGCAATGTCGGCAATCAAGAACACAGCCGATCTTTCTTCTTTACGTGCCCTGAGCGCAGAATTGAACAAAAAAGATAGTCCGCTTAATAGTTTCAAGAGCGAAATGGGCAACCTCTCATCGGTCGATGACAAACGAGCGGTTGGCCAGTTGCTGAACGCCGCGACGTCAGAGATTGCAGTCGCTCTTGAGGATCGATCTATTGAATTTGCCGACAGCGAAATTGCTGCCCGGATCGAAAGAGAGTCGCTCGACTTGACCGAACTGCTCGTTTCGCGTCGCCGCGGACACAGTCATATCGTCACTCAGGCAACCCAGAGACTTGAAGATGTATTCATAGGTCTGGGTTTTCAGATCGCCGAAGGGCCAGAGGTCGAAACAGACTTTTACAATTTTGAAGCACTTAACATGCCCAAGTCGCACCCCGCTCGCTCTGAATTTGACACGATGTTTCTCGAATACGGTGAGACGAACTCGATATTGCTTCGCACGCATACTTCGCCGGTGCAGATTCGGGTGATGAAGTCTTGGAAACCGCCGATCTATGCGATCATGCCCGGACGCGTTTTTCGACGCGACACGCCCGACGCGACACATATGCCGGTGTTTCATCAAATAGAAGGTCTAGTGATTGACCGAGGCATCACATTTGCCCACTTGGCGGGCACGATTGAATCTTTTACGAAAGCCTTTTTTGGTAGTGAGTTCACTAGTCGACTTCGACCTTCATTTTTTCCGTTTACCGAGCCGAGCGCCGAGTTTGATATTCGCCGTGCCGACGGCGAGTGGATAGAACTTGGCGGATGTGGCATGGTTCATCCGAATGTTTTGACCAGCGGAGGAATAGACCCCGAAGAGTTCAGTGGTTTTGCATTTGGGTTCGGCATTGATCGCATGGCGAAAGAGCGTCACAAAGTTGAAGACATTCGCGAGATGTACACGAATGACCTCAGATTTTTGAGGCAGTTCTGATGAAGATTTTGACTTCATGGTTGAACGATTTCGGTTCGTTTGGTGATGACCACGAAAAACTCGCTGAGGCAATGACCAATTTGGGTTTGGCCGTCGAATCGACCTCGATTGTTGACACACCTGTAAAGGGTGTTGTTGTCGCAAAAGTGTTGCGAACAGAACGTCACCCCGATGCCGAAAAAGTGCATCGCGTCTATGTCGATGCGGGCGACGGCAAAGAGCTTCATGTTTGGTGCGGTGCGTTCAACATGAAACCTGGTGATTTGATTCCGTTGGCGACGCTTGGCACCGTGATGCCCGATGGTCGAGTCATTACGCCTCGCGGAATTCTTGGCATTGAAAGCCACGGCATGCTTTGCTCTGGCACCGAATTGGGGCTGACTGCAGATTCGGACGGAATCATGATTTTGCCGAGTGGGCTGAAACTTGGCGCCGACCTGTTTGGAGCGTTGAAGATTGTCAGCGACTGCGTTTTTGATTTGGACGTGACACGAAATCGACCTGACTGCAACGGCTATCTTGGCGTCGCCCGTGATCTGGGCGCGCACTTGGGTGTCAAAGTTTCAGTGCCTCAAGGCGACAAAGCAAAAAAAGGTCCGGCACGAAAGATAAAAGTAGCGATTGACGACAAAAAACGCTGTGCCCGTTACAACATGACCGTGATTTCTGGTGTCGTTGTCGGTGATTCACCAAATTGGATTGCTCGAAGACTTTCGAACAGCGGAATGCGACCGATAAACAATGTCGTTGACGCGTCGAATTTGGTGATGCTTGAACTTAATCAACCTACACACGCCTTTGATGCTGACAAAGTTAATGATGGTTTCAGAATTCGCTGTGCACGGCAGGGCGAAACGCTTCTGACACTAGATGGCCAGAATCGCGAACTTGAATTGAACGATCTCTTGATTTGTGATGGCAAAGATTCACCGATTGGTTTGGCCGGCGTGATGGGTGGTGCTTCGACAGAAATCGGCGCGAACACCAAAACCGTCGCACTTGAAACCGCATGGTTCGAATCTGCGGGTGTCGCAAGAACGGCGACAAGACTTGGTCTCAAGTCTGAAGCGTCGATGCGCTTTGAGAGGGGGGTCGATCCGTATGGAATCGACCTCGCAGTTAGTCGATTTGCGGCATTGCTGCGAGAGTCGTGCCCAAATTTGGTTGTCCACAGCGCAGCGACAGATATCAAAGAAAAGACTCTGCCACCGAAACAAAAAATCGTCGCGTTGCGAAGTGCGCAGGTCGTGCGCATTTTGGGTGCGAAACTCTCGACGAAAGCAATTTCGACAATGCTTGCCAAGATTGGCTTCATCACCAAATCGACTTCGTCATCAAAGGTGTCAAACTCAGCAGTACTCAAAATAGCCGTACCGTCTTGGCGCCCTGATTGCGAAACCGAGATCGACATCGTCGAAGAAATCGCCAGGCATTACGGATATCAGAATTTGGGCAAAGTCATGCCGCAGTCGACGATGCACGGTCGGCTTTCATCAATCCAACAGCGTCGTCGAGATATTCGCGAGTTAGTCCTGAGCATGGGACTAAGCGAGGCGATGCCGAATCCATTTTTGGCACCTGGCGACCTCATCAAATCAGGTTTGCCCGAAGACAACGCGATTCGACTTGCTAATCCACTCGTTTACGAAGAAAGCGTTCTACGCACATCGTTGCGTCCGGGTCTATTGAAGGCGATCAACTTCAATCTCTCGCATCGCGCAAGCAATATTTTGTTGTTTGAACTGGGCCATGTATACCCGGCTGGCCAACAAGACTCTGTCGAAGGTTTGCCAGCCGAATACGAATCACTTTGCTTAGTGGGTGTGGGCGAGTCGAGTGCCCTCGCTCTCGACTGGTGGAGTCAGTTGTCGGCTGTGATGGGTTTTGGCGCACAAATTGACCAGGCGAGCGTCGAGTCTGGTTATCACCCAAAGAGAAGCGCCACTTTGCGACGGGGTAAACAAGTTTTGGGTTGTGTTGGCGAGATTGACCCGAGAGTGTTGGCGCACAGTCAGATAAATGTTTCAGTTGCATGTCTCGAGTTGAATCTTTCAATTTTGCTTGCCGAGACTCCGCGAGTGGCTGTGGCTAAACCAGTCAGTCGATTTCCACGAAGCGACTTTGACTTGGCGTTCTCGGTGCCAAATAGTCAATCGGCCGGTTCGGTAATCAAGGCGTTGCGCCAAGCAGGCGGCGCAGAACTCGTCGACCTCGCGTTGTTCGACATTTACCGCGGCGCAGGTTTGCCTGAAGACTCTAGAAGTCTGACATTCAGGTTGTGTCTTCAGGCCGCTGATCGCACTTTGACCGATGCCGAAGTGACTGCGATACGACAAAAATGCCTTGATGCCGCAGCCAAACTTGGGGCAAAACTTCGCGACTAGTTTTAAACGCAAAGCATTTTGTCAAAGGCATTTAACTTGTCGCAAAATTCGACACTGATTGTTGGCGATGACGGGGTGCCTCGATGCAGTTGGTGCGGGCTAGACACCGAATATCGGCGCTATCACGATAATGAGTGGGGCATGCCTATTGTCGATCATGACCGAATTTTTGAAAAGATATGTCTTGAGGGTTTTCAGTCAGGTCTCAGTTGGCTGACCATTTTGCGCAAACGCACAGCCTTTCGGGCAGCATTTAAAAATTTTGACCCGAATGTAGTTGCAAAGTTTACAAATAGAGATGTTTCGCGACTGTTGAAAAATGTCGAAATCGTCAGACATCGAGGCAAAATAGAAGCGGCGATTCAAAATGCCAAAATAACTTTGCAGATACAAAGCGATGGCGGTTCTCTGGCGAAATTTGTTTGGGGGTACTGCCCAGAAAATCAAGGTCAAAAACAAGCTAAAGCGCCCAAGCTGCCAAGGGATATCCCAAGTCAAACCCCCGAATCTGAGGCGATGTCCAAGGCGTTACGCAAAATGGGCTTTAAGTTTGTCGGCGCGACAACTATGTATGCGGCGATGCAGTCATTGGGCATTGTCAACGATCATTATTTGGGTTGCCCACGGCGAGAAGTCTGTGAACGCGCTCGGTCTGAGGCGCTAAAAACGATGCTTGCATAACTATGCATATGACCGTATAATCATACATCTATGATTTCAGTCGGAATATTGGGCGCTTCTGGTTTTGTCGGCGTCGAGTTGTTGAGGCTTTGCGCGAGCCACCCCGAATTCAACGTCGTTTATGCCACCGGTGACTCGCAGGCTGGGGTTTTGGCTTCAACTCTTTATCCGAGTTTGACAACTGCGTATCCGAATTTGGTATTTGATGAGCATTCGCTTGAAAGGGCTTTGAAGTGCGATGTTGTCTTTTTGGCTTTGCCCCATGAAGCCAGTCTCAAAATCGTGCCCGAACTAATCGACAAGGTGCGACTTGTGGTCGATTGCAGCGCCGCGTTTAGATTAAAAGACTCCTCGTTGTATCCAACTTGGTATGGCTTCGATCATGATCAACCAAACGAATTGCAGATTGCGGTCTATGGTTTGCCTGAGTTGTATCGCCAAGAGCTAAAAACTGCGAAATTGATCGCCACGCCGGGTTGTTATGTAACGGCAGCAAGTTTGGCGCTAGCACCGTTGGTCAAAGCCGAAGTTATTTCTACAACCGGCGTCATCGTCGACGCAGCATCTGGTGTCTCGGGTGCTGGGCGGGCGCTGAAAAATAGCAATTCGTTTTGTGCGGTAGACGAAGATTTCACCGCATACGGTCTGCTTGACCATCGACACACACCAGAGATCGAACAGGTTACGGGTGCCCAAATTTTGTTCACTCCACACCTTGCACCGATGAATAGAGGTATTCTCGCAACTTGTTATGCCCGACCAGTTGATTCGTCGGTGACAAGCACGGCATCGCTGCTCGCCGTTCTTAGCAGGGCGTATGCTCGCGAGCCATTCGTGGCGGTGCGGCCGGCATCGCCATCGACAAAAGCGACTTTAGGGACAAACTCGGTGCACTTGTCGGCAAGGTTCGATCAACGCACAGGTTATGTAGTCGTATTGTCGGCGATCGATAATTTGACAAAGGGTGCCGCAGGTGGGGCAGTGCAAGCAGCCAATGTTGCGTTGGGTTTAGACGAAACTTTCGGTCTCAGCAGTGTTGGAATGTATCCATGACCTCAAAAGAAAGAACAGCAATCGATCAGTCAGTATCTGACTCGGCGCAAATTGCAAACTTGTTGATCGAAGCATTGCCGTATATTCAAAAATTCGCTGGCAAAACCGTGGTCGTCAAATATGGCGGCAACGCTCTGGCTGGTGCCACGAGCGAAGTCGCTCTCGCTGCGTTCGCCAAAGATATTGCTTTGTTGCATGCGGTTGGTTTCAAACCAGTTGTAGTGCACGGCGGCGGACCACAAATCTCGGCGATGATGGAGCGACTGGGTAAGAAGCCAGATTTTCACAATGGACTTCGGGTCACTGATGCCGAAACTATGGAGATAGTCAGCATGGTGCTTCTCGGCACAGTTAATCCGCAATTGGTTTCGGCGATAAATCAACACGGTGCGCCAGCAGTCGGTGTTTCGGGTCAAGATGCAAACATGTTCATGGTTGTGCCTCATGATGAAAAGTTGGGCTTCGTTGGCGAAATAACCAAAGTCGACGCAACGATTGTCAAAAAGATGCTCGCTGAATCGCAGGTGCCAGTCGTGGCAACAATTGGTTCAGATCAGTCTGGTCAGGCCTACAACATCAATGCCGATATTGCGGCCGGTGCTCTAGCCGAAGCTCTTGGTGCGCAAAAACTGATTTATCTGACCGATATTGCCGGTGTGCGAAGCAACAAAGATGAATCAACTTCATTATTGCGGCAGGCGACAACCTCTCAATTGCGAGCCTTGCTCGAGTCTGGAGCGATTGACGGTGGAATGATCCCGAAGATAGAAAGTTGTGTTGCGGCGATTGAGCGCGGAGTCTTTCAGGCGCATATTTTGGACGGCCGAATCGCGCATGTGTTGTTGCTCGAACTTTTTACAGACGCGGGTGTCGGCACGATGGTTTCGAAAGGTTGAGAGTTAATGACTCGAACACTTTGTTGCATGTCAGCAATTTTTTTGCCAACCCAGTTGCGACACAAACAGCCTTGATGGTCGACAAATTGCTTAGCGAGGCTTGTGGCGAAGCTGCCGGCTACGGACAAGTGTTTTTTTGCAACTCTGGCGCCGAAGCCAATGAAGCCGGCATCAAATTGGCGCGCAAATTTGGCGGGCGTGGCAAACATGTCGTGGTCAGCGCACTAGGCAGTTTTCATGGTCGAACACTCGCGGCGTTAGCGGCAACTGGTCAGCCCGAAAAGCACGAGCCATTTGCGCCGATGCCCGAAGGTTTTCGTCATGTCGTATTTAATGACATCGCATCACTCGAGTCGGCACTTGATGAAACAGTCACTGCAGTTTTGCTTGAGACAATTCAGGGCGAGGGTGGCGTTGTGCCAGCCTCGGTTGAATATCTGCAAGCAGCACGAAAGATGTGCACCGACCGAGGCATCTTGTTGATGATTGACGAAGTGCAAACAGGTTTTGCGAGAACTGGCGAGTGGTTTGGGTTCGAACATGCAAACATCAAACCAGATGTCGTGATGTTGGCTAAAGCGATGGGCAACGGCATGCCGATCGGTGCGCTGTGGGCGAGTCAACAAGTCGCGAGCGTGTTTAAACCTGGTGACCACGGCAGCACTTATAGCGGCACGGCGCTTGCTACCGCCGCGGCTCGCGCGACCATGCAACTGATGATCGACATGAATGCGCCCGAGGTCGTGCAGCAAAAAAGTGATGAGCTAACGGCAAAACTTCGAACTATTGGTGGCGTGGTCGATGTGCGCGGTCGAGGTTTGTTGCTGGCTGCAGAGTTGAAACGTGAATTTGATGCCAAAAAAGTAGCTTCACAATTGCTTGAACTCGGCTTGGTTGTCAACGGTGTCACAAGCCACGCGTTGCGTTTGGCGCCGCCGTTTAACTTGAGTTCAGAAGAGATTGACGAAGCGGTCGCGATAATGAAGCAGGTTTTATGAGCGTTCGGCATTTTCTCGATGTCACAGACCTCACAGCACGCGACTTGAATGCAGTATTGACGCTCGCACAGGCCGAAATCTCAAAACTTGGGCGGCCACTTGCCGACAAAGGCGTGGCGCTAATTTTTGAAAAGCCATCGAATCGAACCCGTCACAGCATGGAGATGGCCGTCGTGCAACTCGGTGGTCACCCAATATTCACGCGCGGCGAAGAAGTCGGATTTGATGAACGCGAGACGGTTGAAGATGTGACGCGAATAATGGCTGGCTATCACCATGTGATTGCGGCTCGAGTATTTGCGCATTCTGTATTGCAGCGAATGGCGAGAGTTTCGAGCGTGCCGATTATCAATATGCTTAGCGAACAGTCGCACCCATTGCAGGCAATCGCTGATGTTCTGACGATGCGACAAGAATTGGGTGATCTAACAAAAAAAACCGTGGCGTGGATCGGCGACTACAACAATGTGGCCAGATCACTTGTTGAAGCGTGTGCTCTTGAGGGCATGCATGTTCGTATGGGGTGCCCCAAGGGTTATGGTGCTGACGACAACGAACTGAATCGAATCTCAAAATTGGGTGCGGCGTCGGTAGAGCAACACTCTTCGGCGCAGGTAGCGGCTATTGGTGCTCACGCAGTGCATACAGATGTTTTCGTATCAATGGGACAAGAATCTGAAACTGCAAAGCGGATGATCGACTTCGCAAATTTCAGAGTCGACGCCAGTGTGATGGCTGTCGCAGATGGCGGTGCGATTTTTATGCATTGTCTTCCTGCTCATCGAGAAATTGAGGTCACCGCCGAGGTAATCGATGGATCACAGAGTCGTGTGGTTTCGCAAGCACACAACAGAATGCATGCCGCAAGAGGCGTGCTCGCACACCTAATGGGGGTCACGATATGAGTTCGAAAGTTCAGCGCCAACAATTGATCGCCAAAATTGTGGGCTCGCAAAAAGTCACGAGCCAACCAATGTTGCGCGAGTTGCTCAAAAAGAAAGGAATCAAAGCTACGCAGGCGACAGTTTCGCGTGATCTCGAAGATCTGGGGGCGGTCAAGGTTCGCACGGCAACGGGCGAGACCACCTATGCGTTGCCAGAGTTCGAACCAGACCGTCTCTCTCCACCAGATCAACTAAAGCGAGTACTAGCCGAGTGGGTTGCCGATGTTCAGTTCAACGAACCGATTGTTGTCGTGCGCACGCCACCGGGTTGTGCTCATGTAGTGGCCTCGGCGCTGGATCGATCACGATTGCAAGGTCTACTCGGCACGGTTGCTGGCGATGACACAATGTTGTGCGTGGCCAACTCTAATTATTCGGCGAAACGACTCGCCAGAGACATCAAACAACTTGCAGGTGTCGACAATGACTGATCAACCACTTTGGCATGGTCGTTTTGATTCAAGTCCCGCCGATGCGTTATTGAAGTTCACCCAAAGTTTGTCGTTCGACAAGAGATTATGGCGTGACGATATAACCGGTTCAATTGCCCATGTTCGAGGTTTGGCTCATGCAGAAATTATTTCAGTTGCCGAAAGCGAAAAAATTATTCTGGCTTTGAATACTGTCGCTACAGAGATGTCGAGTGGAAAATTTGAATTTGTCGCCAGCGACGAAGACATTCACACGGCCATTGAGCGTCGCGTAACCCAACTAGCGGGGGACACTGGCGCAAAGTTGCATACTGGCCGCAGTCGTAACGATCAAGTCGCAACGGCCCTCAGATTGTGGTGCAAGCGTGAACTTGCGCATGTTGCAAAACTGACTCTTGATTTGTGCGATGTCTTGTCGACCCGAGCCACTGAATCTGGTTGGGGTGCTGCCGGTGACTACCTGCCTGGTTATACGCATATGCAACGAGCGCAACCAGTTTTATTAGCGCATCACTTTGCCGCGCACACATGGGCATTGATGCGTGATCTCGATCGTCTAACACAAACAATCGAGCGACTCGATGTTTCACCGCTTGGTGCTGGTGCGCTGGCGGGTTCGTCTTTGCCACTTGACGCAGACTTTGTTGCAAGAGAACTTGGTTTTTCTCGACGTTTCAATAATTCGCTCGACGCAGTTTCAGATCGAGACTTTGTGGCTGAAGCATTGTTCGACATCGCTTTGATCGGGGTGCATCTGTCGCGACTTGGTGAAGAGTGGGTGTTGTGGACGACACAAGAGTTTGGTTTTGCTGTTCTGGATGATGCTTATGCAACTGGTTCGTCGATGTTGCCGCAAAAAAAGAATGCTGACATCGCTGAACTTGCACGCGGCAAGTCAGGTCGCCTGATCGGCAACTTGACCGGTCTGTTGGCCACGCTTAAGGCAATGCCACTTGCGTACAATCGTGACTTGCAAGAAGACAAAGAGCCTTTATTTGATTCGGTCGATCAAGTTTCGCTCGCGCTTCAAGCACTTGGTGGAATGATCGCGACTGCAAAATTCAACACCGATGCGATGAAGTCGGCCGCCGACGCACAATTGCTCGGTGCTACAGATTTGGCTGAGTGGCTCGTAGCTAAGGGCATGCCATTTAGACAAGCGCACGCTCGCGTCGGGGCACTCGTAAGCAAGTCGATTCGCGACTCGGTCAGCCTCGCGAAACTTGTCGAGGCAGATGACGAACTCGGCAAGAGCGCTGCCGAACTTTTGCAGCCGGGCGTCGGGGTCTCGCGTCGCACAACTCAAGGTGGTAGTGGACCAGTGCCGGCCGTCGCTCAAAGTGCAGAACTTGGTGCGGCGTTAACTGTTCTGCGCACTCGAATTGCGGCACTAATCAACTCTCGCTAACGCCTAATATTGCGGGTGTGGTCGTAACGCAAGATTTTGTCAAAGAATTCGGTGCTCGCGGTTTAATTCACGACAGCACTGACCGCGCGGCCATCACTCAAAGAGCGACCAATTCGTCGCTCGGCGTTTATGTTGGCTTTGACCCAACTGCTGATTCATTGCACATCGGTCACTTGTTGGGACAAATCACGCTGCGAAGACTGCAACTTCTCGGTCATCGTCCTTTCACCCTCGCGGGTGGCGCAACGGGCATGGTTGGCGATCCTTCGGGGCGAAGCGAAGAGCGCAATCTGCTCGACGCCGAGACATTGCATCACAATGTGCAAAACATCAAGCGTCAACTTGAGCGCATTCTTGATTTTGAAAAAGGTCCGACGCAGGCAACGCTCGTCGACAACGCAGACTGGACCCGAAAGTTTTCGATGCTCGACTTTTTGCGCGATGTTGGCAAACACATCACTGTCAATCAGATGCTGGCTAAAGATTCGGTTAAAAGCCGGATCGCAGACGCCAATGGTCTTTCGTATACCGAGTTCAGTTACATGCTTTTGCAGGCTAATGATTTTCGTCATTTGGCCGAGCACCATGACTGCGAAATGCAAATGGGTGGATCAGATCAGTGGGGCAATATCACCGCCGGCATCGATCTGATTCGCAAAAAACTTGGTCGTTCTGCTTATGGTTTGACTTGGCCACTTGTGACGCGAGCAGATGGCACAAAATTTGGTAAAACAGCAGATGGTGCAATTTGGCTCGACGCCCGTCGCACTTCGCCATATCAGTTTCGGCAATATTTTGTGCAAATCGCCGATGCCGATATTGAAAAGATGCTGTTGCAATTCTCTTTGCATCCGATTGAAGTGATCAAAGAAATTGTTGCCGAGCAACAGCGCAGCCCCGAAGCACGAATCGGACAACGAAGTTTGGCCCGAGAGTTGACTGCGTTGGTTCACGGCGAAGAGGCGGCCGAGGCCGCCGAAGAGGCAGCCGCCGTTTTGTTTGGCGCCAACCCGATGTCGGCTACGCCGGCGACTTTGCACCTAATCGCCAGCGAAGTTGCCGTCACGCAGATGGGTTCAGCGGCTCTCGGTGATGCTGTTGCGGTGTTGGTCGAAACCAAACTCGCGTCTTCTAACAGCGAAGCGCGACGGTTGCTGACTCAACGAAGTGTGCGCGCAAACGGCGAGCAAGTTGATGATCAAACTAATTTGTCAAAAATCTCGTTGTTACACAATCGATGGATGTTGCTGCGCAAAGGCAAAACGAGTTATCACCTCGTAGATATCAAGGGCTAGCTATTTAACTGCTAGTTCAAATTTGCTGACCCCGCGAATCGTCAGACGGTCGCGCCACTCGGGCGTTGCGTCAATTTCGATGTTTTTGAACTCACGAACAAGAGTGCCGACACTTATTTCAGTTTCTAGTTTGGCCAATGATGCCCCAAGGCAGTAGTGCACGCCACCACTGAAAGCCAGATGTCTATTTGAGTTGGGGCGCCCGAGGTCAAGTGAGTGTGGGTTATTAAACACGTTTGGGTCGTGATTGCCGGCGCCCAAACTAGCCAAAACAAGTGAGCCTTTTTTGATTTCTACATCGTCGTCACCGACGCGAATCGCGACATCGACAAGTGGCGTGCGAATTGTATGTTGCACGGGTCCATTGAAGCGCAGTAGTTCGTCGATCATGTTTTGGGTGCAGCCATTTTTGCGCATGACGGCCAGTTGCTCTGGGTGGGTCAACAAAGCATGCACAGAATTACCGATGAGATTGACGGTTGTTTCGTGACCAGCGATATACAGCAAAATTACAAACGACATCAGTTCGTCATTGTTGAGTTTTTCTCCTTGTTCTTCGACGCTGATCAAAGATGAGAGCATGTCGTCGCCCAAATTTTGGCGACGGTGGGCTATGACTTCTTCGAGGTAGGGTCGCATTTTTCCGATTGCGATCTGTCCTTTTTCAAGATCTTCAACACCGGTGGTTGGTTCAAGAGTTGCCGTAATTATCTGCGACCATTCACGAAGTTCTTCGGCTCGATCTGTAGGCATGGCCAGCAGATCAGAGATCACCTGAAACGGCACGGGAAACGCCAACTCTTCGACGAGCTCCAAGCGGCCTGTCTTTTTTGCATTTTCTAGCGCACTATCGACGAGTTGCTGAATTCTGGGGCGAAGTTTTTCGATTGCGCTCGGTGTAAAAGATTTCGAAACCAAACGTCTCAGGCGAGTGTGGTCTGGCGGGTCAAGATTGAGAATTGATTTACTGCGTTCGTTTTCACGTCTGAATTTTCGCGTTGGTGTCTCTGGTAAATTCGCATTAAGTTCGATGTCACGACTGAAATCGTTGTTGCGTAACGTGTTGACGACATCGTCGTAGCGTGTTAACACGACGAAACCTAGCGGCGTGAAATGAACAGGGTCGAGTTCGCGCAACTTGTCGTAAAAAGGGTAAGGATTTTTGCGAAATTCAGGATCAAACGGATTGAATGAAACTTCAGCCACACACGAACCCTAGTTTTTCGCCAAACCCTTGCCAGTATTGGAAAATATGGCATAGCGGGGGCCCAAACTGGTTACTCGTGAAAAAGACCACTAAATTGCGCCATTTTCTTGGGTTTGTTTGTCCAGAAGGTTGATAACTCAAGGAGTTGATGGCTAGTATTGCTCCCCGCACTCCGAACAGGGGTGCGCCACCAATTTACGGTGGGGCATGGTTGACGGGCTTGGCTCGTTGAGTGCCCGAAGTGAATGCTCCTTGAAAACGGAAGAGAAGATTGAACGCCAGTGCGGTCAATAGAAAACGGCCCGCCCTTAATTGG
>RFTA01000080.1 GCA_009923685.1 Actinomycetota bacterium | reverse complement strand
CTATCTGATCACGAACGCGAATTGTTGGTACAACGCGCCTCTGAAGTGCTGTCAAAAGAAAAATAGCGCCAAAAAGCAGCGACGATCTTGCTTCGCCGAATAATCGTCTTGGTCGTTGCGAGTTTTTGTTTTTCTACGTCAATCGCTGTTGCCAGTTCTGACGACAGCGGTAACAAACGCGAGCTCAAATATGTCTTTCCTTTTTCAAAGGTGCCTGTGACTTATTCGCGAGATCATCTCAACTACCCTGCCACAGATGTACACGGTTGTTATGCCCATGTGCTCGCCCCCACTTCTGGGGTCATCTTTGATGTCGAGAAAAAAGATCTATGGATCGAAGAAATCGACGCACCAGGCACTCGCGGCGGGCTAACGATCACACTTCACGGTGACGACCATATTCGCTATTTCTTTTCACACCTCGGCCGAGTCAAAGTGAACGCTGGTCAACGAGTAGAACCGGGCCAATGGATCGGCGTGATGGGGTCGTCAGGAAACGCTCGCATTACGAAGTGCCACACGCACCTCGGCATGTCGCGAATCTGTCCGCAAAGTGAATACAAAGTTTTGCAAGGTGAAATTTGGCCGTGGAAATTTTTGGATGCGTGGCGCAATGGCATAAATAAGTCGCCCGTCGCAGCAAAAAATCGGATCATCAAGGCTTCACCACAAGCCTGCGAGATCGCAGCGTCGCAAGACTAAAACTCAACTCGGTAGTAATCTGCGAGTTGTGAAACCGAATGTCTTGCTGATCACACTCGACCAGTTTCGCGGCGACAGTTTGTCATCGGCAGGCCACAAAGTTGTGCGCACACCGCATCTCGACGAACTGGCACAAAACGGCGTGCGGTTAGCAAATCATTTCAGTCAGGCGGCACCCTGCTCACCTGGTCGAGCAAGTTTGTATACGGGCACATATCAAATGAACCACCGTGTCGTCGCCAACGGCACACCACTAGATGATCGCTTTGACAACGTCGCCCGCATGGCTCTGCGCGCCGGTTACGAGCCGACGGTTTTTGGCTATACCGATCAAGGTGTCGACCCGCGCACTACAAAGTCAAGCGATGACAAACGGCTTTCGACCTATCAAGAAGTTTTGCCAGGCTTCAATCGTGTCTTGAATCTGTCCGAACCGTATCCCCCATGGATCGAACATCTCAAGCAACATGGTTTTGACTTCGGCGACGACTACAACAACGCGCTGCGCACCGAACCTGATCGCCACGAAGACTTGAGCATCTCAACATTTTTAACTGACGAATTTTTTAAATGGCTCGACCACCAAGAACCAAACAAACCTTGGTTCACTCACCTTAGTTATCTGCGACCGCACCCCCCATATGCAGCAGCAGGTAAATGGTCAAAGCAATATTCGCCCGATGAGGTCGATTTGCCAATAACAGCAAGTGAGACTCGCCATCCGTTACACCAAGCAGCGATGAACCTCGAGGGCACAGCCGCACCGAAAACCGAAGCGGGTTTGCGCGAAATGCGCGCCCAGTATTACGGCATGATCGGCGAAGTTGACCATCACGTGGGTCGCGTGTGCGAAAAACTTCGCGAACGTGGCGAATGGCAAAACACAATCGTCATCATCACCGCAGATCACGGCGAGCAGTTGGGCGATCATGGATTAAAAGAAAAACTCGGTTTCTTCGACGCCAGTTATCACATCATCGGCATCGTTCGTGACCCGAATAATCCGCATACACACGGCACCACGATCGAAGAGTTCACTGAGAATGTCGACATCATGCCGACGATCGCCGAAGCAATCGGGGTGCCGGTGCCGTTGCAGTGCGACGGTGTGCCGCTGACCGATTTTTTGCGCGGCATCACCCCGACACGTTGGCGAAATGGCGCCACCTACGAATACGACTGGCGACACATATATATAGACAACTCAGAACAAGGCGCCGCCAACAATTGGCCACGCGACCGCCGACTCGAGCGGCAACATTTAACCGTGCGTCGCACCAAAGATGCCGCCTACGTGCAGTTCGGCGATGGGTCGTGGCTGGCATTCGACTTGGCTCTCGACCCAACTTGGCGAACAACATTCGACGACCCGAAACGTGTGTTGCCACTCGCCCAAGAAATGTTGCTGTGGAGATCACATCACACCGAACGCACCCTCAGTGGCATGCTGTTGCACGACGGTGGCGTCGGTCGCTGGCCCGCTGGCGTCGCGTGGCGCGACAAAAATTAGATCGCTAGTTTTGTTTTATGACGTTGCAAAAATTCGCCGACCATTTTCAGGCGCCATGGCCAAATGGCCGAGGCACAAGTTATGAAATTGCGAGTCAAACACCAGGTGTGGCCGGTTGGACTTGGCGTGTCGCAATAGCACCAGTCATCGAAGACTGCGACTTCTCGCACTTTGAAAACGTGCATCGGCAGTTGTTGATCATCTCTGGTGGCGAAATGATCTTAAATGTCGGCGGTGAAATCGTCGTGTGCAAGCCGGGTGAAGTGGCGGTGTTCGCCGGTGACATACCGACTACGGCAAAACTTGTCAACGGACCAATCGTGGATCTCAATCTGATGACTGTTCGCGGCAAAGCATCGGGTGTCATGACCCACATCACACGGCCAGGTCTGCTCGAACCGTGCGAAATGATCGTCGCAGTTTCTCAAAACGCCGAAATCATCGTCGACGGCGAAACCGTGTTGCTCGAACATCAAGATGCGTTTCTCGATGCCAGCACGTGCCAATTGCAACTGATCCACGGCTCCCTCGCCCACATCACCCTCAGCAAGTCGCTTTGACAGTTGGCGAAACATCAGATTTTCGGCGAGAATGTAGCAATGGCTGGTCCGAGAGTCGTTAGGTCGCCGCGCGGCACGCAACTGCATTGCGCGAATTGGCAAATTGAAGCGCCATACCGAATGTTGCAAAATAATTTAGATCCAGAAGTCGCCGAACGCCCCGACGATCTTGTCGTCTATGGCGGCACAGGTCGTGCAGCACGCAGTTGGCCAGCCTTCGATGCGATGTTGCACACGATGCAAAATATGAAGCCCGACGAAACAATGTTGGTGCAATCAGGCAAACCCGTCGGTGTGTTTCGCACGCACGAGTGGGCGCCAAGAGTGCTGCTGGCAAATTCAAATCTCGTCGGCGATTGGGCAACATGGGACGAATTCAGGCGTCTCGAAAATCTCGGTCTCACGATGTACGGCCAAATGACTGCAGGCTCATGGATATACATCGGCACACAGGGCATCTTGCAAGGCACCTATGAGTGTTTCGCCGAAATCGCCCGCAG
>RFTA01000079.1 GCA_009923685.1 Actinomycetota bacterium | reverse complement strand
AGCTGAACGCCGAGCGATTGGCTTGTTGCCGCCAGCAAGAATCGCCGATCGTCACGCTGCTGTGGTTGGCGCTCTAGATGTGATGCATGAAATTTGGTCGGCAAATCGCCGCGCCGACCTCGCTGCGTTTCCGATTGCAAAGCCGATACCGCCGGTAATCATCGGCGCGAACAGTGTTGCGCTAGCAAAAATTGCTGGTGCGCGTACGAACGGCGTGAATATTCGCGCGAGCCATGAGCGAGCTGGTGAAATTTTGGCGGCTGCAAGAAATGCCCACGCAAACTCTGGCATCGACAAGCCGTTCACGGTTTCGGTTTGGGAGCATTACGACGAATCTTTGTTGCGAGGTGACGACCCGCGTCTGGCCGTTTGGCAAAGTTGGGGCGTCGATCGCGCAATTCTGCTGATGTTCAAGTCTGTCGACTTCGCCGCGCTCAATCGCGCCGCAAAATACTTGCAATAGATTTTTTCGGTTCTACGTAGTAATTGTTTGCCTGCTAATCAGGTACCTCTGTGTATATGAGAATGCAAAAATCACCAGCGCGATTGACATGCCGAGTGATTGCCGTCCGGTCTCGACGTAAATTGGACGTAAAAATGATAAAGTTATAGCTCCAACAACGGAAACTGTTGTACTTAGTATGGCGTTTGAAGTTTTAGCCGTTATTTGACTTGGTCCTTGCGTGTATATGGAAATCTGCGCAATAACAAAGCCTGCCAAGAGTGCCAAAGCCGAAATCAAAATCAATTGAATTGCAATTGAAAAAATAGATCCAAATGGACTACCCAGGCTAGAAACCGTAGACCGAAATGATTTCATTACGTTTATCAATGTAGTTTCGAAGAAATAAATCGAATTGGGGTCTGAAGCCTCAGTGAATCTAACTGAGAATGCTCTCAGCAGCGTCCATGTGATCTGTCCCGTAAGAAGCATGAAAGCTTTAAAAATTATCTTATTTTCGCTAATCCAGACGAAGACAATCGTTGCAAGCAAAATTATTGGTACAAACGCTTCGTAAAAACTTGCGATCAAAAACCCTGTAATAAAATATTGCCACAGTCGTATTGTTTGTAAATTTGTTATTTTTGAAAGTGCTAACGCCGTAAGCGGAATAAGGGCAAAAAACCCGAAATCATAAAAAACAAGGTCTCCAAAAGCCATATGGGCGAAAGCCTCGTTAGCGCGATTTATGGTCGATTCGCTCAAATCAAAGGGTAAACCAACGAGTATTCGGCCTAATCTCCGGAGCGGCAAGCCGCTTAGCAAAAATAATAAACCGTTGCCTAATAAGAGACCAATCTGAACGCTATTAAAAAGCTTCACGATTGCAACAATAAAAACTCCTATGCACATTATTCGCCAAGCCAAACCAACAATCATAATTATAAATATTTTTTGATCGATTGTTAAATCAATTCTAGTTACTTCGCTCAGAGTAGTTGACAATGTAATTAAACCTTGCGACAAAAACGCTCCGCCACTTCTCAGACAAGTAAGCGGCGCGTAGCAGGATAGATTTCGCTCGAATTCAGATGCGATGTATGTGCGATCTTCGGTGGCGCTGGCTGCTAGCCAGGCTTGGCCAGGGTGAGTTAGCCAGAATTCATTGCGCGAAACAGTGAAAGTTATAAAATTAATGAATGTAAATATCCAAGTGAGACCCCAGTACAAGGGTCTCTTGATCTCGCTAACAAGCAAACTCATTAATAAAATATTAGTTCAGAGTCGCAACACGAAGTTGATCAGGCGTTTGGGGACGATGACGATTTTGGCTGGCGTGGCGCCGGCGAGAGCGGCGACAACTTTGGCGTCGGCGAGTGCGAGTGCTCGCAACTCGTCGTCTGTGATTTCGGCAGGTGCCGCCAAACGGGTGCGCAATTTGCCGTTGACCTGAACGGGTATTTCGATTGTTTCGCTGACGAGCAGTTTTGGATCTGCAACTGGAAATGCCGAATAGGTGATCTGCGTTTTGACGCCGAGTTTTGACCAAAGTTCTTCGGCGATGTGAGGGCAGAGCGGCGAAAGCATCTGCGTGAGGGGCTCGGCAATTTCGCGAGGGGTCGAGCCCGTCGCGTTGACATGAATCGTCAGTGCGTTATTCAACTCGATCAATTTCGAAATGGCGGTATTAAAACGAAGGTTCTCCATGTCTTGCTGCACGCCATGAATGCAACGATGCAAGGCCCGACTCAATTCGAGTGGTGCGGGCTCGTCGACAACATGTAGTTCATTAGTTTCTTCGTCGACCAAATTGCGCCACAGCCGTTGCAAGAACCGTTGCATGCCGACGACATCGCGGGTGTTCCACGGGCGACTGGCATCAAGTGGGCCAGTGCTCATTTCGTAGAGCCTGAAAGTGTCGGCGCCAAATTCGTCGTACATCTCGTCGGGTGTGACGATATTTTTCAGGCTCTTGCCCATCTTGCCGTATTCGCGAACGACAGTTTCGCCGTCGTGAGTAAAACTGCCATCGCGCTCAACGACTTCGTTGGCGGGCACTGTTTGACCGCGCGAGTCGCGATATGCATAGGCCTGAATGTATCCCTGATTAAAAAGTTTGTGGAACGGTTCTTCGCTCGAGACATGCCCGAGATCAAACAAAACTTTGTGCCAAAAACGTGAGTAGAGCAAATGCAACACGGCGTGCTCGACGCCACCAACATAAAGGTCAACGCCGCCAGTGTGCCCCGAAGTTTTTGGGCCCATCCAATATCGTTCGACGTCGGCGTCGACGAAACGGTCGCTATTTGTCGGGTCGAGATAGCGAAGTTCATACCAACACGAGCCGGCCCATTGCGGCATCACATTGACTTCGCGACGATAAGTTTTTTTGCCATCGCCAAGGTCGAGTTCGACTTTCAACCAATCGGTGACTCGTGCGAGTGGCGGTATCGGATCTGTGGTTTGATCATTTGGGTCGAGCGCTTGTGGCTTGAAGTCGGTAAGTTCGGGCAATTTGACGGGCAAAAATTCGTCGGGCACCGAATGCGGCATGTCGTCTTCGTCGTAGACAATAGGGAAGGGCTCACCCCAATATCGTTGGCGCGAGAACAGCCAGTTGCGCAATTTGTAGGTGACGGCTGAGACGCCGTGATTATTTTTTTCTAGCCAGGCGTTGATCAACGCAATCGCGTCGCTCATCGAACGTTTGCCATCTAGTGAAATCTTTTTGTTCGACGAGTTGATGTAGACGCCCTCGCCGACATATGCCGACGGCCACAAGCTGCAATCGGTCGTTGGCGCGATCTTGTTGCTCGCAAACCATTCGTCAGGCGGCATCTGAATCGCGACGATCGGC
>RFTA01000078.1 GCA_009923685.1 Actinomycetota bacterium | reverse complement strand
CGCCAAGCAAGAACTTGAGCGCGGCAAAAGTTATGCCGACTTCGCCCCCGACCGAGTGGCGATGCAAGACGCCACCGCACAAATGGCGTTGTTGCAATTTATTACCGCGGGTTTGCCGACAACGGCTGTGCCATCGACAGTTCATTGCGATCACTTGATTCTGGCTAAATCTGGCGCACGCATCGACATGGGCGTCGCGATCGACACCAATAAAGAGGTATACGACTTTTTGCGATCGGTGTCGGCAAAATACGGCATCGGTTTTTGGGGTCCTGGCAGCGGCATCATTCATCAAGTCGTGCTCGAGCACTACGCGTTTCCTGGCGGAATGATGATCGGCACAGACAGCCATACGCCAAATGCCGGCGGTCTCGGCATGGTGGCCATCGGCGTCGGCGGTGCCGATGCGGTCGATGTGATGACCGGCTTTCCGTTTAACGTGCGTTGGCCAAAAGTCATTGGCGTCAAACTCACGGGCAAACTTTCAGGATGGTCAAGCCCCAAAGACGTAATTCTCGAAGTGGCGCGAGTTCTCACCGTCGAAGGCGGCACTGGTGCCGTAATTGAGTATTTCGGCGAAGGCGCCGACACAATTTCTGCCACGGGCAAAGCAACGATCTGCAACATGGGTGCCGAAATCGGTGCGACTTGTTCGGTGTTCGGCTACGACGAACAGATGTCGTCATACTTGAAAGCAACGAGTCGCGGTGAAATCGCCTCAGCGGCCGACAAAGTTGCCGAACACCTGCGACCAGACGACGGTGCGCTTTACGACAAAACAATCGAAATTGATCTCTCGACGCTCAAGCCGTTGATCAACGGCCCACACACGCCTGACCTCGCCCACCGAGTTGGCACGGGCGTCGCCAAGGCTGCTGCCGAAAACAAATGGCCACTCGAGATTTCGTCGGCGTTGATCGGCAGTTGCACCAACAGTTCTTACGAAGACATCACACGCGCCGCTTCGGTCGCGCGCTTTGCAGCGTCAAAAGGATTGAAGGCAAAAACCGAACTTTTGATCACGCCCGGCTCAGAACAAATTCGCGCCACGATCGAGCGCGATGGTCTGCTCGCCGATCTCGAGGCAATCGGCGCAACCGTGCTGGCAAACGCATGTGGTCCGTGCATCGGCCAGTGGGAGCGCGCGAAAGAAATCACCGAGAAGACAAACACAATCGTCAGTTCTTTCAATCGCAACTTTCCAAAGCGCAACGACGGTTCGGCCAACACGCTGAGCTTCGTCACCAGCCCCGACACAGTTGTCGCACTTGCACTTGCTGGTCGACTCGATTTTGATCCAACCACCGACACAATCACTGCACCCGACGGTTCGCAAGTTTCGCTTGCCTCACCCCTCGGTGAAGTGTTGCCGAAAAATGGCTATGACGCCGGCGCCGACACATTCATCGCCCCACCCGCCGATGGTTCTGCTATCGAAGTCGTAGTAGACCCGAATAGCGATCGCCTGCAATTGCTTGAGCCATTTGAAAAGTGGGATGGCAACGACTTTATTTTTATGCCGATACTGATGAAGGCCAAAGGCAAGTGCACAACCGATCACATCTCGGCCGCCGGCAAGTGGCTCAAGTTTCGTGGTCACCTCGAAAATATTTCGGGCAACCTGTTCGCTGGTGCAGTAAATGCATTCACAGGTGCAGTCGGTGAAGGTCTCGATCGATCTGATTACCAGGTGCGGACATATCCAGAAATTGCCAAGAACTACAAAAAGATGCAACTGCAGTGGTGCGCAATCGGCGACCAAAATTACGGCGAAGGTTCGTCACGCGAACATGCGGCAATGGAGCCGCGTTTTCGAGGTGCGTGCGTAATCTTCGCGCGATCATTCGCGCGCATCCATGAAACAAATCTAAAGAAGCAAGGCATCGTGCCATTGACTTTTGTCGACCCAGACGTCTACGACAAGATCGACGAAAAAGACACGATCAGCGTTCGCGAGATGCCGCCCGTTCCAGACAAACCCGTGCGTTGCATCATTCATAAAAAGGGTGAAATCGAAATCGAATTCTTCGCCAACCACACTTTCTCGCCCGAGCAGGTCAAGTGGTTCAAAGCAGGCAGCGCACTCAACGTCGTGCGCGAAAAAGTCAAACGCTCCAAAAAATAACTCGCCTAAACGGGAAAGGCCCCGCGCAATCGGCGGGGCCTCTCAACCTGAAACTAAAGCACCTGGGGGAGGCGCTCTAGCCGTTCTAGATAAGCCTTGGGGGAGGTCTTATCTGTGATGGGTTAATTATGCAGCATCGCCCACCTATATGTCAAAGCGAACGACAAGATACCCCCTATCATTTTTAGTGATATGGAACTACGCCAACTCGAGGTTTTGGTCTCGATTGCCGACCACGGGTCGTTTTCTGGCGCTGCCCGGGCATTATCCACGGTGCAAAGCAATGTCTCGGCCCACATCTCACGACTCGAAAAAGAACTCACAACTTCGCTCGTCGACCGCTCGTCGGGCCGGCTCACCGAAGATGGCGAACTCGTCGTCGAACGCGCGCGCCGCGTGCTCAACCAAATTCAAGACATCGCCGCAGATGTGCACGCCAACGATTCAGAAGTCGAGGGCGAAACACTTTTAGGTTGCATCGGCACAACGGGTCGCTGGTTGATGCCAAAGTTTCTTCCGCAATTGGCCAAGCAGTTTCCAAAAATTCGTGTCACCATTGCCGAAGGCAGCACTCTGAACTTAGTGCCACGACTTTTGAATGGATCACTCGATGCGGCGATTCTGCACCTACCAATTGAAGATGACAATCTACTT
This sequence comes from Actinomycetota bacterium, assembly GCA_009923685.1. Lineage (GTDB taxonomy): Bacteria > Actinomycetota > Acidimicrobiia > Acidimicrobiales > Ilumatobacteraceae > BACL27. Next base: position 522 of record RFTA01000078.1, on the reverse strand, counting down.
TCAACACCTCTGTTCGCCGAAGACTTGGTGCTGCTTGTGCACGCAAACCATGAATGGTCAAATCTCACAAATATAACGATTAAAGAACTTTCATCGCGACCGTTGTTGCTGCCACCAAAAAATAATTCACTTCGCAAAATTCTTGATCGCAGCGCCGGTGCACAAAGACTGGTGCTGACACCACAGGCCGAAATTGACGGCGTACGAATGCTGACATCACTGGCGTTCGAAGGTTTCGGCGCCGCCGTCGTGCCGGCGACCGCGGCTCCAGGCTGGATCAAAGGCGAATTCAAACGCGTCGAGATCCCTGAGTTGCCCCGCCGAGTTGTCGGTCTAGTGCAACGCGCTCGCCCACTTCCGAGCAAATCAACAACCGCAATTGCAGCTCTCGTTCGCGAAGTTGTCATGAAATATGGCGACAAACAACCGGGCATTCACATCGGCAAAGAGGCATTCCCTCTTAATCGCAAGCCCTAACTAGTCTTATTGCCGTGACGGTCCATCTTCAACGCGCGGTCAAAG
>RFTA01000077.1 GCA_009923685.1 Actinomycetota bacterium | reverse complement strand
GCGCGCAACTGTCGCCTCAGCCACAGCAGTAGCGACAACTTCATCAGTGTTGAGTGGCAGATGTGGCCCATGCTGCTCGATTGCGCCAAGCGGCTGAACAAAAATTGACCGCGATGTGATTTTGTTCGCAACATCAGGTCCGCGCAAATTGGCGAGGCGAAGAATCGAATCTGACATGACAAATACCCTACCCAAGTGGCAATATAGAGCGTGGCATCAGCTGATCTTTCTTCGCGATTCGACGCGATAATCGTTGGCGGTGGACACAACGGTCTCGTCTGCGCGGCCTATCTCGCCAAGGCAGGTCAACGCGTTGTGGTCATCGAGGCACGCAACGAAGTTGGTGGCACCGCCTCAAGCGAAGAATTCTCTGGCGTCACGGTAAATATTTGCAACTGCGACCATCTGACATTTCGAACGACTGGCGTAAGCGAAGATCTTGATCTGGCACAACACGGACTCAATTATTTGGATGTCGACCCCACGCAACTTGCAACCTCATGGAGCGACAATCGAATTTGGCCACACTTTCGCGAAAAGTCGCGCACTATTGAGGTAATCAAATATTTTTTCAAGGACGAAGTTGAAGGTTACAACGCTTATATGCGCGATGCGATGCCGATTGCTGAAATGATCATTGACGCCGCGAGTGAACCCCCGACCCGTCGGTCGTTGATTGGCAAAGTTTTGTCGCGACGCGGCAAAGGTGTGACGACCATGTTGCGATGGAGCAAACTCTCGGCGTCGCAAGTGCTCAAGAAATATTTCAGATCAGAACTTCTGATCGGCCCAGCACTTGTCACCGGGCCGACAGTTTGGGGTGTCTCACCACATACACCTGGCACCGGTTTGGGCGCACTCACCTATGCGATGCGACACGCATCAAAAGTCGGTCGCCCGATCGGTGGCAGTGGCATGGTGCCACTTTCGTTGCGCCGAAGTATCGAATCAAACGCGGGTGTCGTGATGACCAACACCAAGGTTGCACAAATACTTTGCGAAGGTTCTCGCGTACGTGGCGTCGTACTCGGCGACGGAACTGAGATTCTTGCAAAATGTGTCGTATCGGCCTGCAACCCGCACGACACGTTTTTAAAGTGGTTGAAGAACCCGCCATCTTCTGCGAAACCGTTGATTGATAGATGGCGCAGCACGCCGCATTTCGAAGGATACGAGTCGAAAATCGACGCACGCATAACGCGATTGCCGACTTACAAAAATTTGGACGCTCGTTTTTTCGCCGACTTAGGTGTCGATCCGTTGGCGGCGACGATGATCGTCGCTCCGACAACGGCTGACCTACATCGTGGCTTCGAGTTGAGCACTCAAGGCGAGATTCTTGATAACCCCGCAATGCTCGTCAATATTCCATCGGTGCTAGACCCATCGATGACCAATAAGTCTGACCATGTTTTCAGCCTTGAAGCGATCTTCACGCCATTTTCGTTCAAGGGTGGCTGGTCAACAAACGATGAGCCGCGACGATGGCTTGAAAAGTATTCGAAACTGGTCGAGCCAGGTTTCGTCAAATCGATTGCCGATTGGCGATGCATGACCCCCGCACATTACGAATCAGAATTTTTCCTGCCAAAAGGTCATGCGACTAGTTTTGCTGGCGGACCTTTGGCGGCGCTTTTAAATTCTCAACCAGAATTGACCCGATATCAAACACCCATCAAGGGCTTGTACTTGACTGGTGCAGCGACGTTTCCTGGTGCTGGCGTATGGGGTGCGAGCGGCAAAAACGCTGCGTTGACTATTTTAAATCAGATCTAATCTTCAGGCGTCGCGGACATCGAAGGCGCGTTTGGCCACCGGCTCTTTGTCGCTCCACGGAAAGTTGATCCATTCGTCTGTCATCTTCCAGACATATTCGCACTTAACTATCGAATGTGGTTTTTCATAAAGAACCGCGATTCGCGACTCTTTAACTTGACCGTGGCAGAAATCGTTGACAAGTTTCAACGTGTGACCAGTATCGGCTACATCATCAACGATCAATATTCGTGAGTCTTTAAGATCGACCAAGTTTGGCACCGGAGGCAAAACAATTGGAATCGGTAGTCTCTCATCGACACCCGTATAAAACTCGACATTCAATGTGTACGTATTTTTCACTGAGAGTGCATAACCGAGCGCTCCGGCAGCCATCAAACCGCCACGCGCAATCGCCAAAATAATGTCGGGTTCGTAACCATCTTCGGCTACTTTTACCGCCAACTCACGACTTGCTACACCAAACGACTCCCATGTCATGATTTCGCGCGCTTGTGACAAAACTAGAACTCCTTTTAATCCAAAAACCGATTATAGAACACAGTGACTGGCGCCGACGATTATTCGCCAACTATCGACGACTTTACGAAAAATAAAAGGTATTCAAGACCTCAAAATAATTTGGCCAACTTTTGGCGACAACTTCTGGGTTCAGCACCACAACATCTTTGAGCTCGCGTCTAATAAGTGCAAAAGCCATTGCCAGTCGGTGATCATGATGCGTCTCGAGACTGGCACCGCGCAGTTGCGTTGGCGTAATCAACATGCCATCTGCCGTTTCAACGATGTTCGCCCCCAATTTACGAAGCTCTGTGGCCAGATCACCGATGCGATCGCTTTCTTTGCCGCGAATAAAACCAACCCCACTGATTCGAGTCGGTGAATCAGCGAACATCGCCACCACGGCCATGGTCGGCACACAATCACTGATCTGTGACATGTCAACATCAATGCCGCGAAGAGCGTCGTTCGTATCGCGCGAAATCTGCAACCCGGTTGCATTTTCGACAACTTCACAACCCATGCTCGCCAACAGGTCAATGAACTCGACGTCACCCTGCAGGCTGTTGCGCGAAAGATGCTCGATGGTGACCGACCCTCCGCTAATTGCAACCGCGCCGAGTGGATAGCTCGCCGCCGACGCATCAGGCTCAACGAGCAAATTTGATCCTTCATACTCGCCTGGACTTACCCAAATCTCTTTTCCGACGAAATCAGTTTGTGCACCGAACGCTCGCATCACACCGACGGTCATCTCGATGTATCCGCGCGAGACCACTTCTTCGCTGAGTGAAATTTCGAGACCAGACGGCAAATACGGCGCAATCATCATCAAAGCACTTGTGAATTGACTCGACATGTTCGCTCGAACCGAAACCTTTGCGTGCCAGTTGTTCGCACGCGAAACGCGAACCGGCAAACAACCGTCGCGACCAAGAGGCTCGACAATGGCACCAAGTTCACGCAACGCATAATGTAAATCAAGCATCGGCCGTTTTCGCAGTGGCTCTTGGCCGTCAATAATTGTC
>RFTA01000076.1 GCA_009923685.1 Actinomycetota bacterium | reverse complement strand
ATAACCCACGGCTGACGGCATACGACCGAGCAACGTAGAAACTTCAGAACCTGCTTGAACGAAACGGAAAATGTTGTCGACGAACAACAACACGTCTTGATTTTTCACGTCGCGGAAGTATTCGGCCATTGTCAAAGCCGAAAGCGCGACGCGCAAGCGCACGCCTGGTGGTTCATCCATTTGACCGAAAACTAGTGCGGCTTTTTCGAACACGCCCGACTCTTCCATTTCGAGACGCAAGTCGGTGCCTTCACGAGTTCGCTCGCCTACACCTGCGAATACCGACACACCACCGTGCTTCGATGCCACGCGGTTAATCATCTCGGTAATCAAAACGGTCTTACCTACACCTGCACCGCCGAACAAACCAATTTTTCCGCCAGCCAAATACGGCGTGAGCAAGTCAATAACTTTGATGCCCGTCTCGAACTGGCGCTTCGACGGTTCGAGCGTGTCGAACGCAGGTGCCGGACGGTGAATCTCCCAACGCTCGGCATCTTTGAAATCGTCGTTGTTGCCATCGAGGCAGTCACCCCACACGTTCCATACGTGACCGAGAGTCTTGTCACCCACCGGCACTGTGATGCCGCGGCCAGTGTCACGCACCGGCGTGCCACGACGCAGACCGTCTGTTGGCTTCATACAAACAGCACGCACCCGGCTTGCACCAAGTTGCTGGGCAACTTCAGCCAAAATCACGTTCGGCTTGCCATCGATGGTGACTGTGAACTCGAGCGCCTGGTTCAGTTCTGGCAACGACCCGCGCGGAAACTCAACGTCGATTACGGGGCCTGCAATTGCGACGACTCGCCCGTCTTTGCGGTCTGTGTTTGTTGCTGTGCTCATTTTTTCTCCCTTTTAATTTTTCTCAAAACTCTTTAACTACTTGCCATTTCACGAACTACATCATCAGAGCCGAGCGCCTCGGCACCACTGACGATTTCCATAATTTCTGTCGTAATCGAATCTTGACGCGCACGGTTCATGATGCGTGACAAGTTCTTGATCAATTCTTCGGCGTTATCTGTTGCTGATTTCATCGCGCGCTGACGAAACGCGTGCTCGCTTGCCGCAGCATTCAGCAAAGCCGCATAAATTCGGGCCTCAACATATCGCGGCAACAAAGTCTGCAAAATCAATTCAGGATCTGGCTCGAACTCATAACTTGCACCCGCAGCCGACTTGCCGTCGCCTCCAGCGACAACATCGCGCTCAAGTGGCACGAGAGGTCGACGCACGACTTCTTGTCGGCCTGACGATACGAATCGTGTGTAAACCAACTCAACCCGATCAACTTCGCCACTCAAATAAAGATCAACGACGAACTTGCCGATCTCTTTGGCGTTCTCATACTTCGGTGCGTCAGAAAAACCAGTGAAACTCTTCGAGGTTTTATATTGACGAAACCTGAAATAGTTCTCGGCTTTACGACCAACCGGCACGACCAAATAATTTTTCGACGCCAAAACATCGGCCTTCACTTCGCCTTCAGTGGCGCGCAAGATGCCAGCGTTGTAGCCGCCGCACAACCCACGATCAGCAGTGATCGCGACATAGCAAGCCGTGCGAATCTCAGGTCGCGCCTTCAAAAACGCCGACGAATTGCCAGCACCGCCTGCTGCCAAATCTTTGACGACTTCAGTGATTCGCTCGCTGTATGGCACGGCGGCGACAACTCGCTGTTGGGCTTTGACGATGCGCGAGCCAGCAATCAACTCCATTGCGCGTGTGATCTTCTTGGTCGCCAAAACCGATCTGATCCGACTGCGCAATATGCGCTCTTGCCCGCCCGCCATTTTGTTTTAGACCTACTCAGTCGCGAGCGTTTTTGCGCTCGCCGCTTCGCCAGTTTCACCAGCATCGGTTTTTGTTGGATCAACAGCGCCCGATTTTTTGGTCGGCACGAATCCGTCTTTGAATGCAGCCACGATTGACGCCAAATCTTTTGGTACGTCAGCTTTTGGTTCTTGGCGAATGCCCGAGAGCAAACCGGCATGTCGTGAACGCATGTGCTCGAGAAGTTCGTTCTCGAATCGACGCACATCAGCAACCGGAATCGTGTCCAAGTAGCCCTTCGTGCCGGCAAAAATCGAAACTACCTGCTCTTCAACCGGCATCGGCGAGTTGAGTGGTTGCTTCAACAACTCAACCAAGCGATATCCACGCTCGAGCTGTGCTTTTGAAATCGCGTCAAGTTCGCTACCGAAAGTTGCAAACGCCTCAAGTTCACGAAACTGCGCCAAGTCGAGTTTGAGTGTGCCCGAAACGCTTTTCATCGCTTTTATTTGCGCGGCGCCACCTACACGGCTAACCGAGATACCTACGTCAACTGCTGGTCGCACGCCAGACTTGAACAAGTTGTCTTGCAGATAAACCTGACCGTCGGTAATTGAAATCACGTTCGTCGGAATATACGCCGATACGTCGCCGGCTTTAGTTTCGATCACAGGCAATGCAGTCAAAGAACCGGCACCACGCTCATCGCTCAACTTCGCAGCACGCTCAAGCAAACGGCTGTGCAGATAGAAGACGTCGCCTGGGTAGGCCTCGCGACCTGGCGGGCGACGCAACAACAATGCAATTTGTCGGTATGCCTCAGCTTGCTTTGACAAGTCGTCATAAACGACGAGTGCGTGCTCGCCGTTTTCCATCCACTGCTGACCAATTGCGCAACCTGCATATGGTGCCAAGTATTTGAACGGCGCAGGGTTTGACGCCGGCGCGGCTACGACAACTGTGTATTCGAGCGCACCGAATTGGCGCAACACTTCGACGGTTTGCGCAATCGTCGAACCCTTTTGACCAATCGCAACATAGATGCACTTCACACCCAAACCACGTTGGTTCAGAATCGTGTCGATCGCAACGGTCGTCTTGCCAGTCTTACGGTCACCAATGATCAGTTCGCGCTGACCACGACCAATCGGTGTCATAGCGTCGATTGCTTTGATACCCGTCTGCAACGGCTCATGCACGGGCTTTCGACCCATGATGCCCGGCGCTTGCACTTCAACGCGACGCATGATCGCACCAACAATGTCACCCTTGCCGTCTATCGGCTGGCCAAGCGCATTGACTACTCGACCCAACATCGCGTCACCAACTGGTACCGACAAGATTCGACCGGTTGCTTTCACGGTTTGGTTTTCTTCAATTGACTCTGCTTCGCCGAGCACAACAACACCGATCGAATCTTCGTCAAGGTTCAATGCCAAGCCAACTGTGCCGTCTTCAAATTCGAGCAACTCGTTGACCGCGCAATCTGGCAAACCACTGACGCGCGCAATACCGTCACCAACTTCAGTAACGCGACCAACCGTGCGTGCTTCGACC
>RFTA01000075.1 GCA_009923685.1 Actinomycetota bacterium | reverse complement strand
ATTTTTGCGATTATTCGTCGCACGCGAAGTGGCGTGGGTTTTGCCACTGCTGATACTGGGCACTTGCATCATCGACTGATCAAACTCGGGCACGGACCACGGCGAGCGGTGGTGATTATGTGGCTTTGGACGGCACTGCTGTCTGGGTTTGTTTTGTATCCTGCGCTCTCGGACGGTCCGACGAATTTGTGGCCGTTTTTGTTTGTGGCTTTGGCGCTTGGAGGATTCACGCTGTTTCACGAAAAGTTTTCGACGCACAAGTTCACGAAGTAGCCAGTTTGCGCCGTTTGAGGCTTTGCGTCTAGTTTGTATTTTCGTTCACAAGCGCCAAGCAAACCAGCTTGGCGAAAACTAATTGAGGATCAACGTTGAAGCTCTTGCCAACTCGTAAACCAGTCGCGCGAACCGCAGTTTCATCGCACGACTCGCTTGGTCGAGGCATTGAAATTGCCGTAAGCGTCGGAGTTTTTTTCGTAATTGGTTTGATGTTGGACAATTCGTTTGGAACAAAACCAGTTTTCATAATTGTGTGTACTTTATTTTCGATGCTGGGTAGTTTCGCCCGGCTTTGGTATGTATACGACATCGACATGCAACGCCAAGAGGTTCGACGTCGTGAATCGGCGACGAGCCACATGCGTGGCGCAGATTTGACCGCGAAGAAATAACCGATGATGGCAATCGACACTGACGCCAAAATTTCAATTTTGTCGATGCGCGACACGGGCCCCGCACCCGAGGCAGCGTTGGTGCGCGACATCATCAAGCGCGGTTTGATTGCATCGCCGATTTTGTTGGCCGTGTCGGCAGCATTTTGGGGATCAAACGGTGCTTACTCGTGCGCCTATGCGCTGGCAATTGTGTTCGGCAATTTTGCGTTGGCAGCCGCACTCGTGGCTTATGCAGCGCGAATTTCGTATGCGTTGATGATGGCGTCAATGATGTTCGGCTATTTGTTGCGTATGGGACTCGTCGCCGTCGCCGTGTTCGCGATTCGAAATCTTGATTGGGTCGAATTTATTCCATTGGGAATAACGATTATTGTTGCGCACTTGGGTTTATTGTTCTGGGAAATGCGATATGTTTCTTTGTCGCTCGCGTATCCGGGGCTGAAGCCAAAAAAAGAATCAAAAGATAAATCAACACAACAATCTGAAAGCGCTGCGAGATGATTATCAACAGTATTTTGTCGTTTGAGTTTCCACCGATCAACGAGTTGTTGCGTTGGCGCGACGTGGTGCCGGGCCTCAATAAGGTCGGTCTGATCGCGATTGCATCAGCGTTGATCGGTTCGTTGATTTTTCTTTCGGCAGCGCGCAAAGATCCGAAGGTCGCGCCGAAGGGCACACGCAATTTGGCCGAAGTAATAGTTGAATTCATCGAGAACAACATCATCATGCAGACGATGGGTCGTGACGGTTTGGGCTGGACACCGTTCTTGTTGACCTTGTTCATGTTCGTTTATCTATGCAACGTGCCCGGCATTATTCCTTTTATTCAGATGCCGGCAACTGCGCGAATGGCGATACCAATGTTCTTGGCCGTGCTCGTGTGGGTCGTTTTTAATGCGCAAGGCATTCGTCATCAGGGGCCGATTGGGTATTTCAAGAATCTGATGTTTCCGCCGGGTGTACCGAAAGCGCTTTATATCTTGATCACGCCGATTGAATTGATTTCGACCTTGATCATTCGCCCGTTCTCGCTGGCAGTGCGACTTTTCGCGAACATGCTTGCGGGCCACTTGTTGCTGGTGATTTTTGCGTTGTTGAGTGAAGCCTTGTTTCAGGCGCGCGACAAGATTTTGATTCCGATTGGTGTGTTTCCGTTTTTTATGCTCGTTTTCTTGACCGGATTCGAAGTGTTGGTCGCATTCTTGCAGGCGTATATTTTCACAATTCTCGCGGCGGTTTATATTGCCGGCGCGGTACATCCAGAACATTAATTAAATAAGTAATAACAACCAGACAGGAGACACAAAAAATGGAAGCACTATCAAAGATCGTCAAGGCGGCTGCTGAGGCCGCAGCTGGCGACGAGAAGAACATTGCTGCTGCAGGTTCCGCAGGTTTCGCCTACGGTCTTGCCGCAATCGGGCCGGGCATCGGCATCGGCATGATTTTCGGAAGCGCGATCGAGTCGATGGCTCGTCAACCAGAAGCAGCGGGCATGGTTCGCACCACGATGTTTCTTGGTGTTGCGTTTACTGAAGCGCTCGCTCTAATCGGTTTCGTTGTCGTAATTCTTCTCAAGTACGCATAAGAGACTTCATGCTCACAGCGTTTGTCAACATCAACTCGTTTTCGCAGGTGCGCGTCTCGTTTGACGCCGTGTCGACTGAAACAGGTAGCGAAGAGGGCGTGCCAGTAGGACCTGGGCCGAACCCGATCTCACCAGAGATGAAAGAGTTGGTTTGGGGCTGCCGAGGCTGAGTCGCAAGTTGCAGCTGCTCGTGCCGCAGCGCAAAGCCAAATCGTTTCGGCAGTTACTGCTGTGACGGCTCGGGCAACACAAATCGCTGTTGGGGTGTCTCCCGACAATGCGGTTGTGACTCGATCGGTGCAGCAAGCAATGGAAGGAAGTCGTTCGTGAATTTAATTGTTGCTGTTACGGCATTGATCGCCGCTGAAGACCCGACGCAGACTCACCACTGGCTGTTGCCTGAGACCGCCGAAATTATTTATGGCGGTCTCGCTTCGGTGATTGTTTTTGGCGGTCTCTTTAAATTTGCGGGACCGATGGTCAAGAAATCGATGAAGGCGCGCACCGAAAAAATTCAAAAAGAACTTGATGGTGCGGCGGCTGCTCGAAGCAAATCTGAAACAGATGCTGCCGGCATTCGCCAGGCACTCGGCGACATCGAGGCAGAACGGCGCAAGATTTTGGCCGAAGCCGACGCTCAAGCAACGGCGATTTTGGCCGACGGTCGAGCTCGACTTGTCAAAGAAGTTGCCGAACTTGAGGCAAAAGCCGCAGCTGACTTGGCTGCGGCGCGCGGCCGAAGTGGCGAAGAACTTCGTGGTGAGATCGCTCGATTGTCGAGCGCCGCAACATCGTCAGCAGTTGCCGCGAGCCTCAACGAACGTGCGCAACAAGAACTGATCGAAAGTTTCATCAAGAGCGTAGGAGCAGCAAAATGAGCGACGCACGCATTGAGGCGTATAGCCGAGCGTTATTTGAGGTTGCGCAGGCCGAAGGCAACTTGTCGGTGGTCGAAGACGAATTGTTTCGCATGGCGCGAGCAGTCGAGTCAAGCGAACAGTTGCGTGGTGTCTTGACCGATGCGACGATTCCGGCTGAGCGTCGTCAGCAAGTTGTCGAGCAGTTGATGGGTGGCAAGGCAAGCAACACAAGCGTGCAACTTGTTTCGTTGATCATTGGTTCTGGCCGTGGTCGCGATTTAGTGGCAATTGTTGATCGA
>RFTA01000074.1 GCA_009923685.1 Actinomycetota bacterium | reverse complement strand
GAACCCTTGCCGCGCTTGCCACCAAGCGCACCCTTGCCCCCCATTTGCTTCATCATCTTCTTCATCTCGCTGAACTGCTTAACCAGACGATTGACATCAGCAACGGTCGTACCCGACCCCTTCGAAATTCGCACGCGACGCGAGCCGTCGATCAATTCGGGTCTTGCGCGTTCTTGAGGCGTCATCGAATAGATGATCGCCTCGGTGCGCTTTACTTGGTCATCGGGTATCTGTGCGTTTTTCATTTCTTTGGGGATACCCGGCATCATGCCCATTACGCCCTGCAATGAGCCCATCTTTTTGAGTTGCTGCAACTGCTCTAAAAAATCTTCAAGCGTGAACTCGCCTTCCAACATTTTTGCGGCCGTCGCTTCGGCTTTTTCTTTTTCGAAAACTTTTTCAGCCTGCTCAATGAGGGTGAGCATGTCGCCCATGCCAAGAATGCGACTCGCCATACGATCGGGGTGAAACTGCTCGAACGCATCTAGTTTTTCGCCAGTCGATGCAAATGCGATCGGCTTGCCTAAAACTTGCTTCACCGACAGCGCCGCACCACCTCGCGCGTCACCATCGAGTTTCGACAAAATCACGCCAGTCGTTGTGCCTCGGCCAGACCAAGTTTTGCGGTGACCACCGGGTCTCCCGGTTCTGAAAACACTGGCACATTTATCTGAGCCCCCAACACGCGCAACTGTTCGACTGCGGCTGGTCGTTGCAAGTCGGCACCAACAAGCATTGGCTGTCGCCCTTGCGATTTGAACCAACTGGCAAGTTTGGCCGCGTTGGTGGTTTTACCCGCACCTTGCAAACCGGCCATCAAAACAACAGTCGGTGGATGCGTCGCATAGGTAATTTTCAGCGTCTCGCCACCCAACATTGCGACAAGTTCGTCGTTCACGATTTTTATCACTTGTTGACCAGGGTTTAGCGCCGTCGACGCGGTTGCGCCAACAGCGTTGACACGAATTCGTTCGATCACGTCGCGCACAACCGTGACATTGACATCGGCTTCAAGCAACGCCGTTCGCACTTCGGCCAAAACTTCAACTACATCGCTCTCGGTTAGCCTGCCACGATTGCGCAGCCCTTTTAGAACCCCGCCAAGCCGATCTGAAAGCGTCTCAAACATCGCAGGTCAGGTTACCTGTGAATTTTATTCGCATTTTTTGCAGGCAGTTTTTAATCAAACAGCGCGGCAACAAACTCGGCAGCGTCAAACTCGACCAAGTCGTCGATCGCTTCGCCGAGCCCGACAAGTTTGACCGGTATCTGAAGTTCGGTCTCAATTGCAAACACGATTCCGCCGCGTGCCGAGCCGTCAAGTTTCGTCAACACGACGCCGGTTACGGCCGTGGCTTGCGCAAACTGCTTGGCCTGGGTCAAGCCGTTCTGACCAGTCGTTGCGTCGATCACCAGCAACACTTCAGTCACTTTGCCGCTGCCTTTGTCGGCAACACGCCGAACTTTTGTCAGTTCTTCCATCAAGTTCGCGTTGTTTTGCAATCGACCCGCGGTGTCGGCGAGCACGAGATCGATTTTCTTAGCCGTCGCCCGTGCAACACCATCGAACACAACCGAACTCGGGTCGCCACCTTCGCTACCACGCACAATTTCAGCACCCGAGCGTTGCGCCCATGTTTCAAGTTGATCACCAGCGGCGGCACGAAATGTGTCGCCAGCGGCCATCAATACTGTTCGCCCATGTTTGCGCTGTTGCGCCGAGAGTTTGCCGATCGTCGTCGTCTTGCCAGCGCCATTAACACCGACGACGAGCCAAATGTTTGGCGCATTCAATGATTGATCAAAATTCAACTCGCGCACGCTGTTCGAAAGTTGTGAAGTCATCTCGGCTTGCAACGCGGCACTTAACTCGTTCGGTTGAATTATCTTTTTTGCCTTAACCAATTCGCGTAGCGGTGCCAGCACTTTTGTCGTTGTTGCCACACCGAGGTCGGCGCGCAACAAGGCTTCTTCGAGACCATCCCAAGTTTCTGCAGTTATCGCCGATCGCGTCAGCGCGGTCGACAATGCCCCAGCAAACGACGAACGAACTTTGCCCAGACGATCACGATCCGTCGCCGTCGCATTGACCTTCTCAGTCGCTTTTGGTGCGACCACGGGCGTTGCCACAACATTAGGTTCTGTTGCAACTTTGGCTAGATCATCGCGAGCAAAATCATCACGACCGAGATCTACTTTTGAGTCTCGTCGCCTGCCGAACACGACGACGCCGATACCAAAAACGACCGTAAGCACCGTCAGTGCCAGCAAAATTTTCGGCGCCAAATCAGCAGCAAGTTGAAGCGCAAAAACTTCGAGCGCGAGCATAAATTATTTTAAGCCGATTGTGCGGTAACGCGCTCCACGACGACTCGCGAAGAACCACCAGGTTGCATTGTCACACCCAGCAACGAATCGCCTGCTTCCATCGTGCGCTTTTGGTGGCTGACGATCAGAAGTTGGGCTTCTTGTCTGAACTCGTGCACGAGGGCCAAGAACCGGTGCAAGTTCACGTCATCAAGTGCCGCTTCAACTTCGTCCATTACATAAAACGGCGAGGGTCGACTGCGAAACACCGCAAACAAATAGGCCAACGCGGTCAAAGATCGCTCGCCACCTGAGAGTAGCGAAAGTTTCTTGACGTTCTTTCCGCTCGGCTTGGCCTCGACTTCAATACCGGTGTTCAACAAATCGTCTGGGTTGGTCAAAGTCAATCGACCCGTTCCACCCGGAAACAACATCGCAAACAACTTCGTAAAGTTGTCGCGCACATCGGCGTATGCGGCGGCGAAATTGCTTTGAATTTCTTGGTCGACTTGTTTGATCACTTTCATCAATTCACGACGCGAATTCTTGACGTCCTCGAGTTGCTCTTCTAAAAATGTGTTGCGCAATTGCAACTCGGTGAACTCTTCGAGCGCCAACGGATTAATCGGGCCCATCAACCGCAACTCGCGCTCTAGTTCTCGTTGACGCGCCAACGGGTTGGTGCCCTCTGGCAACTCTGGCAAAGGCGTGTCGATTGCTCGTTGCGGCTCGACTTCAAGATCGCGCCGCAAGGTTTCGATCGCGCCTTCAAGGCGAACTTTCACTTCAGATTCTTCGAGTTCGACGCGACGATTGCGCTCGCGTTGACCTTCGAGTTGTTTCTCGATCTCCGAGCGTTCGCGACGCGCTTCATCTAGTCGGTGCGAAATCTCGCGCACTTCGCTGCTTTGGCGACGACGCAACTCTTGCAACTCGATTTGACGAGCCTCGAGTGTTTGCACATGTCCTTCGACGATGCTTGAAAGCCGAACTACCGCACCCAACACGGCCTCAACTCGACTGCGTTGCTCAGATGCCGAACTGCGTGCACCCTGGTCAGCCTGCAGTCGTGACTCGATCTCATTCAGTCGGGCGTCAACCAAGACTTTGCGTTCGCGCAACCCGGCAGCC
>RFTA01000073.1 GCA_009923685.1 Actinomycetota bacterium | reverse complement strand
TTTATTTCTACAGGCAATCAACAATGGCGCCGAAATTGTTGTTGGTTCGCGCTACATCAAAGACGGCATGAGCGTGAACTGGCCGCTTCACCGACTGCTTTTATCTAAATGGGGCAATCGATATACGGCATTTATGCTGAAAATTAAGGTCTGTGACTGCACGACTGGGTTTCGCGCATTTACTTCAAAATCGATGAATGAACTTGGTGTTCTCAACACTGTCAGCCAAGGATATGCATTTCAAACAGAGATTCTCTTTCTCGCTTCAAGAAACAAATTTCAAAAAGTCACCGAGGTACCGATTATTTTTCACGACCGTAAGTATGGCAAGTCAAAAATGAATTCGAAAATAATTCGTGAGTCGATGTTGTTGGTGACGCGTTGGGGCATCGCGTTGCGCACTGGTATCGGGCGCAAGCACCTACCGAGATAAGCGGACGAGCCGAGATGGCTCGACCGCTCGATTGTCGGCTAGCGCGACCGTTGGATTAGCCGATGGCGCGACGGATGACTTAGAAGTTGGTCCGACGGCTGGCGAACTATTCGTCAGATCTCTCAGCAGACACACGAGTTTTGGCGAGGGCTCGGCAGGTGAAAAAGAATCAGAGCCAATGGCTCGCTGATAAGAGTCAAATTCAAAACGCACACCGGCCAAATCACCACGCGAGGCGTGGGCGCGCATTCGTAAGGCGAATAGTTCTTCATGCCCGCCGAGCACTTTTAGACCCTGCGCCGTGGCCCAAAATACGCCGTCAATCTCGCCCCGTTGCAGGTCAATTTCTGCAGCCATGCTCGCTGCGGTGATCACCGTCATGACGAGTTGCGAAGTGATGCCCTCGGCGTCGGGCCACAAGTAGCCCGTGCCCGCGAATGGTAAGTCACGCACGAGTTCAAGACCACGATGCAACTCAACAATCGCCGCATCTGCCGGCAGACTCTTTGCCCGATCAATGCTGGCTTGCAGCAGCTCACCATCGCTGATGATTGAACCGTGAAAGAGCAACTGATCGCTAAATGTGCGCGGCATCCACTCTTCGAATGGTGAAAGCAAATCAAGGTGATTAAGTGTTCGACGAATATCTGAAACAACATTCGTGAAAGTCGCGTCAGCAACGGTGAACTCCCAAAGTGCGGTGCGAGCAGCACTGCGAGTTGGTCTCGAGCGATGACTTGTCAACCAAGCCAAAAGTTCTTTGGTTTTTGACTTTTCGAACTTTATGACGGTGCCATCAGCAAGTTGCACATCGACTGGTCCTAGTGTTCGCACGAGTACCTTGTATTGATTGATATTTTCAAACGCGATGGTTGATGTCGTTGGGCTCACTGAAGCCTCATCTGCACAACGATCGACATCATTGAGAAGTTCGCTAAGCGACGAAATTTGCGCACCCGATAAACCAAATGGAACTATCGAATCACCGCTTGGCGACAACTGCCAAGCCGAATTATTTGCCCTTATTTCAGTCGTTGGGTTCGCTGTTGAATGCAAACAGACAACCGCGGCGCCATTGTCTCTTAATTGAACAATTTGAAGATCGTTCAGCACCTCGCGACTGAACACGACGCAATTTGTGCTTGTCGAATTGATGAAATCTAGAACTTCGGCAAATGACGACAAAGACTCAACGCCAACAAACTTTGTCGACGGTTTGGTTTTTGAGGAATAGAGAATCGTTTGCGGCTTATTGATCGTGGCGAAGAGAGACGAAACAATTAAAGCATTAAAAACTGCCAGTTGTTCGATTTGATCGTTGCTAAGAATGTTTACAGCCGAGTGTCGACCGAGATCAACAAGAACCTGTCGCGAGTCGCTAACACCCAGGGGCACAAAAACTGGATCGCCTGAGTTTGCCTGAAGTCGAACTTCTACAGACTTGACACCTTGAGATGATTGTGAGTTTTGAACAGCTCGAAGACTCTGCTCGATTATTGTTGCCGCTGCCGAAGGGTGGTTGAGTCGCGAGTGTGCCTCAAGTTTGCAGAGTTGTCGTTCGCGGATTTTGCCAATTTCTAGCAATAGACCCGTGACCACCACCGAACAAGTCAACAATGAACTTATTGGCAGATGTTGATTTGCCTTGGCGCTAGCGCCAAATTCAATTGAATTTATTGAAGGCACGTGACCAATCGCCTGGCCACGAGTCGGTGTGAGCATCGTCCAAAGTGAAGCGACTGCAACGAAAAGCCAACTGCGCGGAAGAAAGGACTGGCGAATTTTGAACCGATACGCCAAGTAACGCACTAGATCAAAGACTGTATGCAAAACGATAAAGAGAACTAAACCGCTGAGCGCCAATGACAAAAATTTGATTGCGTTTTGAGCCTCAGATAGACCAACTTGCATGACTATTGATCGCTTGGCTCTGCCGTGCGAGTGACAGTTATTAAGTGACTCGTAGCACCGAACATTTTTAAGAGCGTCATCTCAATCTCGCGACTGACCGTGACGCTGACTGAATTCGAGGAAGTAGTAATTTCACTTTCAAGTTCAAGCGATGATAAATAATTAGAGGCCGCACGTCGTGCCTGGCTCTCATCGATGACCGGCTCACCACTACGAAGTGCCCTAAGTTCTTGCGCGCCGACGCGAGCAGCGTTTTCGGCATAGTCTGCAAGTTCAAGACGACCTGCGACGAGCCGACCGCCATCGACACCAAGGCCCGCACAGACGACAAAAGTCATCATCAGACCCAACACAAATGCCGAAACTACACCAGGATCAGAGGTTTCAAAAAGCCGGCTTTTCATGAATCAACCCGCCAGCGATCAAGCACTTCTGTTGAACTCGCCGTGACACGACGCTGTGCCACGCCCAAGAGCAACAAGCCCTGCGTGTTGATAGTGCAGCTCACCTCGACATGCACGGCTTTATTGTCGCCCTGCTGAATTAGTGAAGTGCTGACTGAAAAGTTGGCGCAAGACGCGGATTCGCTGGTCAGTGCGCGCTGAGCGACTTGAAACGCAGTTGACTCGATGCGTGATCGGTTGACTTTTGAGGCACCTCGCGCGGCCTGGTCTGCGGCGAGACGAACTTGAATGAGCGACTCAGATGCGCGACCAGAATAAACACCGAACAAAATTAAAACCATCAATACGGGCGTGAGCAAAACCATTTCGACGGTGACCGAGCCTGGGTGGGTTTTCATCGGTCGTCTTCTTCGACGAAACTTTCAAGTGGCTCGAGACCTTGACGCAAAACCGAACTCGGAAAGAACGGCGCTACATTGGGCACCTCAACTCGCACCTGAACCGAGGCGAAGCCGTCATCAATGATTGCCGTCGGTACACCGACTAGTTGTCCACCAAGTTCGGCTGCAGTTATGGTCGCCGAATTCAAAGCCATTGCTACATCGCCTTGAGAGTTTGCGGCAACACTGGCACCCTTGCTCGCTGCGAGCGATGCGATTTGGGCCGAATGCATGAATAGCATCGCTTGTATTGCGATGAGCAACATTGACAGCACGATCGGCACGGCGATAACGACCTGAACGACC
>RFTA01000072.1 GCA_009923685.1 Actinomycetota bacterium | reverse complement strand
GTTTGGATGAACTTCTCGAGATAATGGCCAAGCGCATGGCAAACGCTCAAGCGATGCTCAATTCAATGACTCCAGAGCAGCGCGAACAGATGCGCCAATTGAGCGAGAAGCTTCTTGAAGACATGGACTTGCGATGGCAAATGAACGAGTTGGCTCAGAAGTTGCAGACGATGTTTCCGCAACAAGGTTGGGGCGCAAAGCAAGAATTCACCGGCGACGATCCGATGGGGTTCGGCGAAGCGATGCGTTCGATGCAAGAACTAGGCGACCTCGATCAACTTGACAACTTGTTGCGCAATGCATCCTCACCGTCGGCATTGGCTGAAGCCGATCTTGATCGAGTTGGTGAACTGCTCGGCGAAGATGTAGCCAAATCGCTGCAACGCATGTCTGAACTCACGAAGAAACTCAAAGATGCAGGATTGATCGATCAGACCGAGGGCAAACTCGAAATGACACCACGGGGTTTGCGCAAGATTGGTGAAAAAGCGTTGCGTGATGTGTTCGGCGCGCTCGACAAAGACCGTCTCGGTCAGCACCAAGTAGAGAGAGTTGGTGTTGGTCATGAGCGAACTTACGACACCAAACCGTATGAATATGGCGACCCGTTTCAATTGGACCTTCAGCAAACATTGCGCAATGCCCTCAAGCGACGAGGTTCCGTCGTGCCAGTGAAATTGGTTGCCGAAGATTTCGAGATCGAACAGACCGAACATTTAACTCGTTCGTCGACGGTACTGATGCTCGATCTTTCGCTTTCGATGCCGATGCGAGATTATTTTTTGCCGGCGAAAAAAGTCGCCATGGCGCTGCACTCACTGATGAGTTCGCAGTATCCACGTGACTATCTCGGAATTGTCGGTTTTAGCGAGACGGCGCGGGCCTTAAAACCCCAGCAATTACCCGAGGTCTCATGGGATTTCGTCTATGGCACCAACATGCAGCACGGGTTCATGCTGGCTCGTGAAATGTTGTCGCGTCAGAGTGGCACAAAGCAGATAATTATGATCACCGACGGAGAACCAACCGCTCATATTTCACAATCTGGCGAAGTGTTCTTCAACTATCCACCAGTGCGTGAAACTATCGAGGCGACTTTGCGCGAGGTCATGCGGGCGACCCGCGAAGGCATAAGAATAAACACTTTCATGCTTGATGCTTCGCGCGCGCTACAGGCGTTCATCGAGCAGCTGACGGCGATCAACAAGGGTCGCGCGTTTTTCACTGGTCCAGAAAATTTGGGTGAGTATGTGCTGGTCGACTTCATCGAACACAAGCGCCAACTTTCTCGTCTCGGTGGGGCACGACGGGCGAGTTAGGCAGTATTTGCATTTTTTGTAAAAGTTTGGCAGAATAACACCGCTGTAGTTACACCGTTGTTGACGCCCCCGCGTTAGTGAACGGCTAATCGGGAGGGTTTCAAAATTGGAAGATCGCATGCACATATCTGTGAGCAGTGAGCGTGCATGGCAAGACCAAGCAAATTGCCTCGGTGTTGACCCAGACCTTTTCTTTCCTGAGCGTGGCGCATCGACCCGCGAGGCAAAAGAAGTTTGTCGTGGTTGCGTGGTCAAGAACGATTGTCTCGAATACGCCCTTGAGAATGGCGAAAAGTTCGGCATTTGGGGCGGGCTCTCCGAGCGAGAGCGTCGGCGTCTGCGCCGTCAACGCGCGCAGACCAGTCGCAACATCGCCAGCGCGTAAAACGCGCTAGACGAGATTTTGTATCGCGCGGTTACGCGTTGCCAAACACCATTCAATTGTTTTTTCTTTGCTTAAGTCAAGTTCGTTCCAACGAGATTTTTGAATATTCGCGAGCACCCGCGCAGGGGCAAGCCCAACGAGTTCTGCCCGCGCGATATCTGCCCGTTTGGCGACCTGGTCAAAAACCAAGTCTGGGCCAACCTCGTCGGGTCTGATTAGGTTCATGCTGACCTGAATTTCGTTGCCAAGTTGAAGACCGAGTGTGCGCACTTGGGGGCTGCGAATTTCGCGGGCGATTCGTCTGCCATCGTCAATCGTCGCATTCTTCAACCAGATGTTGTACGCGACCAAAATCTGTCGAGCACCGACGCAAATCGCTCCGGCCGTGGGGTGAGGCTCGGATGGGCCAAAGTCTGGCATCAAGTCGACGAATGCACGTTTTCGAATCTCCGGCAAATCTCGTTCGGGGCCATAAACAAAACTCGGTATCTTCAGTTCTTTAGCCGCATATTCGGCAAACTCATTTCTTGCGAAAACTGCGTGTTCAAATGTCGAGTTTTCAAGCGGTACAAACGGCACCACATCGATGATGCCGATTCTTGGGTGAACACCGACATGCTGCCGTAAGTCAAATTGATCGGCGCAAAGTTGGGAGAGTTGACGCGCTGCCATCGGGTTGGCGAGAGTGAAAACGCTTCGGTGATGATGAAAGTCGCTGTGAATATCCAGAACATCGTGACCGATTTGGCCACGAATTTTTTCGATTGCATCTAGGCGACGACCCTCGCTGATGTTAATTACGCACTCAAGCACCTATATTGCTTAGCGCATTTTCGGGTGGCGATGCTAGAGTTGTCGTATGTTCAACGGCCCTGAAATTTGGATAATCATCCTGCTCGTTGTGGTGCTTTTTGGTGGCTCACGCCTTCCGAAAATCGCTCGCAATCTCGGCAAAGCTCAAAGCGAACTCAAAAAGGGTCTTGCTGAGGGCATCGCCGAGTCGAAAAAAGACGACGCCCCGAAAACTGACTCCAACTAGTTTGGCGTCACGGCAGATTAACTGCCGATTATTTAAGTGCGAGCACTTTAACTTTTGTCGCTAGTACGTCGGCCAGCAAGCTTCGTCGCTCGTTAGCCGCATAAAGGTTTAGTTCGATATCGGCTTTCGCCGAGGCTTTTGCGAAGATGAGAAATTGTTCGTCTTCGGCGCGGACCGTAACAGATTTGACCCGCCCATCTTGGGTTCGATCGAGACCGATCGCGATTCGCAAAATCGCAGCCAACGAAGTCACTAGTTTTTGGTCTGTTTCTTCGAGTTGGGCGAATTCAGAGTGCGAAAGTTTTGGTGCACTCTTGCGGTGATAGCGGGCGATGACCGCGATCAATTCAATTTCGCGATCGGTGAGGCCGACAAGTTCTGAGTTTCGAATCACGTAATAAGAGTGAAGATGATGCTTCGAGTGCGACACCACAACGCCAACATTTGCCAGAAGTGCCGCGGCCTCGAGGTATCGGCGTGATGTTTGTGGTAGCCCGAGCTTTTTTTGCAGGCAGTCGAACAACGAAAGCGCGATTTTTGAAACGTGGGACGAATGCTCGGGCCTGTCATCGCATCGATCAGCAAGTTGTTTGACGCTCAGCAATGCCGGGTCAACATCTTCGGGGTGATTGATTAGGTTCTCGCGAGCAAGAGTGTCAAATAGAACCCCCTCGCGTAATGCGTAGTCAGAGTAGATAAATTTGTCGACACCAAAAGACAAGGCGATGCCTTCGAGAATTATGGCGCCTGCGAGAATTATTTCTGAGCGCGACGAGTCAAGATTGA
>RFTA01000071.1 GCA_009923685.1 Actinomycetota bacterium | reverse complement strand
GCGTCGAGCGAGAAACCAGATGCTGAGCGCGGATGTTGCCGTGCAGGCAAGGCCAATCGGTAAATTTTTAGCGGCGAGCAACAGCGGTGCGCAAATCGTGACGATGATCAAAATTGTCGCGGCGATTACGACGGGGGCGACGAGGGCAACAGGCGGCCGTAGTAAAAATCGTTTTTCGTCGCCATACGCGCTGGCTTGTACGAATTCATTGCCGATGTCGGCATTGAAACTAAGCAACAAAATTGCAACGCCGATCGCAGCGCAGAAAATTTCGGCAGTCTGTGCGACGTTCTTGGTTGCAACAAGCGTGAGCACCGTGGCGATGACGGGTGAAACAAGCCGAAGCAAAGTCAACGTGATCGGATGCAAAAAGAAAACCGAGAAAATGCAGATCGCCCAAAGCGACCAGGCGAGACCGATTGCTGTGTTCTGCACGGCGACAGAATCTGAGGCGACCAACGCATCGACGCTCGCGCCAACGAAAGGCAGAACTGCAACAAGAACGCGCAATACCCAAATCAACGATTTGTTCGCCACATCGTAAGGATAAGGGTTCGGCCCACAAACGACCTCGGCTCGCACACGCACATGCGTTCGGTAAAGTTTCAGTGATGTCTGTGCCAGAGAAAGTTCGTCAAACCGTCGTTGAGTTGCGAGCGGCGGTCGCCTATCACAACGATTTATATCACGGCAAAGACAACCCCGAGATTTCAGATGCGGCGTTCGACGAGATATTGCGCAAACTTGCCGAGCTCGAAGCGAAGTATCCAGAGTTACTAGATGATGCATCGCCGACACAAATTATTGGTGCTGGTGCGACGACTTTTGACCCCGTGACGCATCGCGTGCCGATGACAAGTCTCGACAATGCAATGGATGTCGCTGAGTTGCAGGCATGGGGCGAGCGCGCGGCCAAAGGTCTCAACAACGTCGCGATGCAGTTTGCCTGCGAACTTAAGATCGACGGGCTGGCATTGAGCATTCGCTATGAAAATGGTGAACTAGTGCAGGCGGCGACGCGTGGTGACGGCAAGGTCGGCGAAGATGTCACGGCAAATGTTCGCACAATCGCCGTTATACCGAAAAAACTGGTAGCAAGTTCTGGTGTTGTTGTGCCGAGCGTGCTTGAGGTGCGTGGCGAGGTTTATATGTCGCTCTCGGCGTTTGAAAAATTTCGCGACGCCAAGATGCGTGAAAACGAAAAGCGAGTGAGCGAAGGCAAGAAGCCTGAAAATGTGCCGGCGAACCCACGCAACGCAGGTGCCGGCAGTTTGCGCCAAAAAAATGCGCAGGTCACGGCCACGCGTGAGCTTTCTTTTTGGGCCTATCAACTTGGCGAGGTGGTGGGTGCGCCAAATTTCGCGACGCACTCAGAGTCGCTCGATTATTTGCGGTCGCTTGGGTTTCCGATTAATCCTGAAGTCAAGACGCTTGATTCATTGTCGAAGGTTGTCGAGTTTTGTCAGCAGTCAGAGGCCTCTCGTCACAAATTGAACTACGAGATCGATGGCGTTGTCGTGAAACTAGACAGTTTGACCCAGCGTGAGCAACTCGGTTTCACATCGCGGGCTCCGCGCTGGGCGATCGCGGTGAAGTTTGCGCCAGAAGAGCGCAATACGATCCTCAAAGAAATTTCGGTTTCGATAGGTCGCACCGGTCGCGCGACACCGTTTGCTGTGCTCGAGCCAGTCGTTTTGTCGGGCAGCACCGTGTCGATGGCGACTTTACACAATCGCGAACAAGTGCAATTAAAAGATGTGCGACCCGGCGACACGGTGGTCGTGCGCAAAGCGGGCGATGTAATACCCGAAGTCGTCGGGCCGGTCTTGTCGTTGCGACCCAAAAATTCGAAGCCATGGAAGTTTCCGACGAGTTGTGTCTGCGACCTGAAATCGAAACTTGTGCAAGTCGAAGGCGAGGCCGACACGCGGTGCGTCGAACCAGAGTGCCCGTTTCAGCGTGACCAGCGAATTATTCACTTTGCGTCGCGTGGCGCAATGGATATCGAAGGACTCGGAGAAAAAACTGTGTTTGCATTGTCTGACAAAAATTTCGTCGCAGACATCGGTGATTTATATTCTCTGACGCTCGAAAAACTTTTGCAACTCGAAGGCTTCGCCGAGTTGAGTGCAAAGAACTTGTTGAAAGCAATCGAAGATTCAAAGTCGCGGCCGCTGGCGAAATTGCTTGTCGGTCTCGGCATAAAAAATCTCGGTCCTGCGGCAGCAGAGTCGTTGGCGCGACGGTTTGGTTCGCTCGATGCGATCATTGCGGCGACACCAGAGCAGTTGAGCGAAATTGACGGCGTTGGCGGGGTGATCGCCACGAAGATCACCGACTGGTTCGCCGAGAAGTCGCATATGGCGATTATCAAAAAATTTCGTGCAGCGGGTGTCGAGTTCGGCAACGTTGCGGTGAATGACGCGCCACAAAATCTCGTCGGTAAAGCGATAGTCGTTACCGGAACGGTCGAAGGCTTTAGTCGTGAAGGTGCTCAAGAAGCAATCACAAGTCGCGGTGGCAAGAGCCCGGGCAGTGTGAGTGCGAAAACTTTTGCTCTTGTTGTTGGCGACGAGCCTGGCGCGAGCAAACTCACCAAAGCGACCGAACTGGGAATACCAATTATTGATGCTGTTGGCTTTTTGAAACTGCTCGAGACTGGCGAATTGCCGAACTAGCTCGCGTTAGCTCGCGTTAGCTCGCGTCAGCTTGTGTTAGCTCGCGTCGCGAACCTATTAATCGGTGTCGAATTGCCAGGTGTAGACGCGCGATTTTTCGCGTCCGTCAGCGATGCGCCAGTAACGAACCTTGCCCTCGTGTTCGCCTTGGGTGAACTCTTCGATGACTGCGCCGACTTGAGGCTGAAAACTGATGATGAAATTGCCCGGATCAAAAACAGCAGTGGGGGGCAACTCGACCTGTGCGCCTGGTGCAGCCTGTTGACCTGATGCGGTGAGTTCGTCGAGGCGGGTGGTCGGCAGTTCTACTCCGTCGATGAATAAAACTGCTTCGTAACCTTCGATGAAGTCGACGATGATTTGTGACTGACGCAAAACGCGGTCACCATCTTGCGGCGACATTCTTTCGATTACATCTGGATGTGACTAGTAGTTTTGATGGGGCGATGGTCGAGTCTGAAGCCTTAATCGGCAAAGTTATTGTTGGGCGTTATCGCATTGAGGCTTTGCGCAGTGACAGCGGTGCTGCGGTCAAGGTCTATGAGGCAGATGACCTAAGACACAATAAAAAAGTTTCAGTACGGCTGATGACCACACGCTCATTGATCGATCTCGATGCCGGTTTGATTGACGAGTCGAGTGCGCTATCGGCATACAAAGAATTGATGCAACAACTTTTCGCGATGAATCACCCGACACTCGTTTGTGTCGACGATTGGGGCGACACCGTAATTGACGGAGTGCGACATGCATTTAATGTCACCGAATTTTACGGACAGGGCACTTTGCGCGAGTTTCTCGATCGCGGACGCAGACTTTCTCCATCACAGGCACTGGTCGTCGGCATTGATGTTTGTCGGGCGTTGCATCATGCGCACCAAAACGGTTTTGTGCACGGCGATGTGCGACCTGCGAATCT
>RFTA01000008.1 GCA_009923685.1 Actinomycetota bacterium | reverse complement strand
TGTTCGGCGCCTGTTTACACCAAAGATTCGCTGCATTCGGCCGTCGTCGAGATCGTCGTCAAGCCAAGTGCCCATGTCACTTATACGACGATTCAAAACTGGTCGCCAAATGTTTACAACTTGGTCACCAAGCGCGCCCGAGTCGAGACTGAGGGCCACATGGAGTGGATCGATGGCAATATCGGCTCGAAACTGACCATGAAATATCCGAGCGTCTATTTGATGGGGCCGAAAGCGACGGGCGAAGTTTTGTCGGTGGCCTACGCGGGCGCAGGTCAGCACCAAGACGCAGGCGCAAAAATGATTCATGCGGCGTCTGAGACGTCGTCGAAAATTGTTTCGAAGTCGATTTCAAAAGATGGCGGCATCACTGCTTATCGTGGATTGGTGCGGGTCGAAGAGGGTGCCGAGAATTGCAAGAGTCATGTGCAATGTGACGCATTGATCCTCGACGACCAAAGCGAAAGTCGCACATTTCCTTACATGGAAGTCGGCGCTCGCGACGCGCAGATTGGCCATGAAGCAACCGTTTCAAAAATTGCCGATGAGCAACTGTTTTATTTGCAGAGCCGTGGCTTGTCACAAGAGCAGGCGATGAGCATGATCGTCAACGGTTTCATCGAACCAGTAACACGAACCCTGCCGATGGAATACGCCGTCGAGTGGAGTCGCCTCATTGAATTGCAAATGGAAGGCTCGGTCGGCTGAGACAAGCCAACTGCAGTAAAATTTTCATTATGGCGATGCGTACCGAGTGCAAACACTTTGAGAGTCGCACATATTCAAACGGCGATGCGATGCGACGATGTCGGCTTGACTTGGCACCTGACGCGCCATGGCGATGCCCAGACGATTGCGTCAAGTTCGATCACCGCGCGGTCGACATTGGCTGGGCGCATGGCTCGGTTGTGCCGACTGCGACGCCAGTTGAGCCCGAAAGCGTCAAAGACGGCAGTGCGGCCTCTGTGTTGAGCGAGGCTGAGGCGATCATCAACGCCATGGCGAGCGATATCGCCGCCGAGATCAAAGAAAAGAAAAACAAAAAGAAGAAGCGCAAGCGCAAATGAGCACACTCGCGTTGCCAACTGTCGATGAAGAGATCTGGCGCTATAGCCGCATCGGCGAACTCGACTTGGCCAGTTTTAAACCCGGCAAACTTTCAACAAAAATCGATGCCTCAAGCGCCGCACAACAATCTGTTTCGTCGTCGACCAGTGTTTTGGCGCGCGAAGCGACCGACATTTTCGAAGACCTTAACGCTCAACATGCTCAAGTGACGGCGATAACTACAGCCAAGAACCAAGTGGTTGCAGAGCCAATTGTGATCACACATTCACTTGATGAGTCTGGCGTTGTTGCATATTCGCGGTTAGTTGTCGAAGCCAATGAAAACAGCGAAGTAACAATTGTCGAGCGCTTTGTGTCGAGCAAAAATGCAAAGTCGCTGATCGTGCCCGTTGTCGATGTTCGCGCAGCTCAGTCGGCACGGGTTACTTACGTAGCGATCAATGAACTCGGCGCGTCAACTTGGCAAATCGGCTACCAACAAGCGGTCGGTCAGCGCGACTCGACGATGCAGATGTACACGGTTGCGTTGGGTGGCGATTATGCACGTATGCGTGCTGAGGTACGCCTCGAAGGCCAGGGCGCCAGTGCTCAGCAAGTTGCGCTTTACTTTGCCGACGAAGATCAAATGCACGACTTTCGCACGCTGCAAGACCACGCGGCACCGCGTACGCACAGCAATTTGTTGTTCAAGGGTGCCGTCAAAGACTCGGCAAAAAGTGTTTACACGGGCTTAATTCGCATTCGCGAAAACGCGACGAAGTCAGAAGCATTTCAAACGAATCGCAACCTGACGTTATCGAACGGTGCATGGGCTGAAAGCGTTCCGAATCTCGAAATTGAAACTAACGACGTCAAGTGCAGCCATGCCAGCACAGTCGGGCCGATCGACGAAGAACAGCGCTTTTATCTCGAGAGTCGGGGCATTCGACCCGAGATCGCCGAGCGTCTCGTCGTGCTCGGGTTTTTTGACGAAGTTCTCAATCGTCTGCCTGCCTTGCCGTTTGTTGGTGTTTTGCGTGAGCGTGTGAGCACAAAACTTCTAGGGACAAAATCGTGAAGCAAAAAGTTTGCAAACTAGACGAACTTGTTTCAGGCAAAGCGCGTCGGTTCATGGTCGGTAGCCGAGCAATTGCAGTCGTGCGCATCGACGACAAGGTTTATGCAATCGGCGACAAATGCAGTCACGCTGATGTCGCGTTGTCTGACGGCGAGGTTCTCTGCGACACCAAAGAGATCGAGTGCATACGTCACGCCAGTTCGTTTAGTCTTGAAACTGGCAAGCCAAACACTTTGCCCGCAACGCAGCCAGTGCCCGTTTATGTCGCGACTGTCGATAACGACGAAGTCTTCATCGAGTTGAACTGAGAAATACAAATGGCTAAAAATACAACGACACTTGAAATCAAAAACCTCGCCGTCTCCGTCGGCTCTTCACAAATATTGAACGATGTCACTTTGACTATTAAGTCGGGTGAGGTGCACGCGGTAATGGGCCCAAATGGTGCTGGCAAGTCAACTCTGTCGGCTGCGTTAATGGGCAAACCTGGTTATGTCGTTACCGGTGGCTCAGTCAAACTCGACGGCATTGACATGTTGGCCTTGCCGACTTGGCAGCGAGCCACCGCAGGTTTGCACCTCATCATGCAATACCCGACCGAAATACCAGGTGTGATGTTGCAAGATGCGATGAGCGCGGCACTTGACGCCCGCGAGCGTGACACATCAAATTTGCGATCACTTATTGCAACCGAAGCCAAGCGGATCAGTTTTGACACCGAACTCGTAGACCGTGCGGTGAACGTCGACTTTTCGGGTGGCGAAAAAAAACGCAACGAAACAGTGCAACTCGCTGTGTTGCAGCCCAAGATTGCAATTCTCGACGAACTCGACTCGGGTCTCGACATTGACGCACTTCGTGATTGCGCCCAGCGCGTCGAAGATGCAACTCGCGAAATGAATTTAGGCGTACTTGTAATCACGCACTACAGCAGATTGTTTGAACAACTTAAACCTGACTTTGTGCACATTTTGACCAACGGTCGCATCGTCAAGAGCGCCGGCCCAGAACTTGCCGACGAACTCGAAGTCACCGGATACGCCGCCTATTCAGATAAATAAAAATGGCGGGTAGTCCGTCAGGACCACCCGCCATTTTGTTAACTAACTACTAATTACTTGGTCTTTGTAAAGCCGACCTTTGTCCAGTCGATCGATGTGAAACCGAATGCGCCGAAGTTGGCAACATTCTTTGGCACACCAACGACGTTATTGCGCTGGAACAATGTGATCGAGTGAACGAGCTTGTAGACCTCTTTGTCGGCCTGGTTTGCAAGTTCGCAACGCTTCTTGAGATCAAGAATGTTGTTCGCCTTGGCGAATGTGGCGTCGATATCGGCACTGCCGATCTTGCCGAAGTTTTGCGCTCCGCCAACTTTGTAGATGTTTGGTGAACTTGCGATTGGGAAGTTAGTGCCTACCCAAGCGAAGATCGCCATTTCGAAGTTCGAAACGAGAACATACTTGCCGAAGTAATCAGCAGTTGGAATAAGAGTCGGCACCAATTCAATGCCGGCTTCTTTTGCCATTGCAGTTGCAAGAAGCACTGTGTCGCGGCGGTTGTCGTTACCACTTGGGTAGATCAACTTGACCGAGAGGCGAGTGCCACCCTTGGCGCGAATGCCGTCGGCACCCTTAACCCAACCTGCACCATCGAGCAGTTTTGCTGCTGCGGTGAGGTCACGCTTACCGAGTGTGCCTGTGTTGTCTTGGTTGCACGCAGTGCCATCAAGAAACACGTGGTTGTTGTTCGGCTTAACCTTCGGGTCGACGATGCCTTGAATTGCTGTCGCAATTTGCTGACGGTCAATCGAAAGCATTATTGCCTGACGCACCGCAACATCTTGTGTTACCGGTGTTACAGGACCAAACGTGAAGTGCTCGTGTGTTGGTGCTTTCGCGACACGAACGCTGATCTTGGCATTCTCACGGGCACGCTTGAGTGCGTTGGTGTCGTTGCCGACGTCCATGTAGTCGATTTCGCCGTTAAGCAAAGCATCGATTTGTGCAGCCTGTGGCAATGCCTTGAAGATGATTGTGTCAAGCACTGGCTTGTCGCCCCACCATTTTGGGTCACGCTCGACTGTGATTGTTCGAGTGACCTTGTCGAGTGCTCCAAACTTGAACGGACCAGCAGTTACCAATGGTGCTGCTTTCCATGAAGTGTTGAATGCATCTGGTGATGCCGTCAATGACGCCGGCTTCAACGCACTGAACAGTGGTTGCCAGTCTGGATAGGTCTCGCTGAAGGTGACGACGATTTCATTCGCTGTCTTGCCTTTCTTGACCGATTCAATTTTTTCGTAGCCAGCACTTGAAGTGATGTTGAAACCTTGACCGGCCTTCTTCTGGGCATTCCACATGCCTACGAAGTCTGCGAGACCGATTGTCTTGCCATCGCTCCACTTTGCCTTCGGATTAAGCGTGTAAGTTACGGTCTGTTTTCCGTTTACTCGTGTCGCTTTAATGTCAAGTGCATAGTTCTTGTCAATTTGAAGTACTGCGTTCTTGTCGAAGTAGATGTAGCTAGGCAACATTGTGTTCATTACTTGGCTGCAGTTGAGAAGGTTGCCCTCAATTGCGCTGGTGTTGAAGTTCGGGCAGATATCTACTTGAACAAAGCGAAACTTAAAACTAACAACGAAAAAGCCGACTTGTTCACTATTAATTCGCCCCTAGTTCATCTCAATATCAGACTGCTAGCCTTCAAATTTCTGAGTTTTCGCCTATTTAACGGGGTTTAGACGGTTCTAAATGTTGGGTTATATAACTAAGCGGTTCTTGAACTTTGTCGTCTTGGTGCTCATCGCCTCGTCAATGGGATACTTCTTGGCGTCCGTTGCTTTAAACCCCCGCGGCAACTACGAGGCCGCGAACCCACCGATACCTAAAGAATCAATCGATGCGGTCTTGAATCGTGCGAATGTCAACGACGAAGTGCCGTTCACGACTCGCTATGTCAAATGGGCTGGCGATGTATTGCAAGGTGACTTTGGTGAAGATCTCGAACAGAACCGTGTCAATGAAGAATTCTCTCGCCGAGTGTGGGTGAGCTTGCGTTTGTTGATGCTCGGCACATTGCTGGGTGCAACAATCGGCGTAATCGTTGGCGTTGTCAGCGCTGTGCGTCAATATCAGTTCTTTGATCGCAGTACAAGTTTGTTTGCTTATTTTATTTTGTCAACGCCAGTTTTCTTGTTGGCGATCTTGCTCAAGTTCTTGGGCATCAAGTTCAACGATGCAATTGGTTCGACATTTTTCTTCACCCAAGGTGAATACACGCCTGGCTATAGCGGTTCGTCGATCGGTCGCTTCGGCGACAGGCTTCAACACTTGATCTTGCCGACACTTTCAATTGCGCTCGGCAGCATTTCTTTTTATTCGCGCTATCAGCGCAACACGATGCTCGATGTTTTGAGCAGCGATCACTTGCGCACGGCTCGCGCCAAAGGCTTGACGCGACGTCAAGCACTCTTCAAGCACGGCTTGCGAGTCGCGATTTCTCCGATGGCGACATTTTTTGCTTACGGCTTTGGTCTGCTCATCGCCGGTGCGGCATTCACCGAAACTATTTACGGTTGGTATGGCATGGGTCAGTGGTTCATCGCGGCTGTTGCCAAGAACGACATCAACTCTGTTAGTGCTGTCGTCACGTTCACCGCGGTGCTCGTTTTGTTCTCTGGCTTCTTGGCAGATGTGATTTTGGCGGTGCTTGACCCGAGAGTGCGTTCACGCGCATGAGCGTAGATCAAGTTTCATTTGAGCCTGCAGTTGAACGCATCACGCGTGGCCAACTGATTCGCCGCCGATTCTTTCGCAACAAGACGGCAGTTTTCGGTCTTTGTGTTATAGCTTTCATGTTCGTTTTTGCATTTGGTGGTCCGTACATCGGGCAATGGAACTATTCAGAAAGTGACTTCTCGAGTTTGCTTAAGGGTCCGTCGGCATCGCACTGGTTTGGTACGACACAAATTGGTGTCGATGTTTTCGCCCAGACAACTCGAGGTTTGCAAAAGTCTTTGATCATTGGTTTGTTGGTCGCAGTTTTTTCGACTGGGCTTTCTGCGATAGTCGGTGCGTTCGCTGGCTACCTCGGTGGGCGAGCCGACAAAGCAACTATGTGGTTCGTTGATCTCTTGCTCGTATTGCCTTCGTTTTTGGTGCTGGTAATTCTCTCGCGTTTTTATCAGGGCAAGACATGGTTGTTGTTAGTCGTCGGTCTGACAATTTTCGATTGGATGATCACTGCGCGCGTGGTGCGCGGTCTCGCGATGAGTTTGCGTGAGCGTGACTTCGTTCGTGCCGCACGCTACATGGGTGTGCCTACACGGATAATAATTTTTCGACACTTGTTGCCGAACATGGCGTCAATTTTGATCATCGCTGCAACTTTGAATGTCGGCGGTGCAATTTTGGCTGAAACGGGTTTGTCATATCTCGGTTTCGGTGTCGCGGCACCAGATGTTTCACTCGGCACACTCATCGCTGAAGGTACAGGTGCCGCACTGACGTATCCGTGGTTGTTTATGTTCTCCGGTTCAATTCTCGTTCTCACAGTTTTGGCAGTCAGTTTCATTGGTGACGGCCTGCGCGATGCGTTCGACCCAGGTGCATTGCGCGTAAAGAAAAATGCGAAATCATGACTAATTCATTGATTGAAATTCGTGACCTCTCGGTTACGTTTCCGAGCGAGGTCGGCACGGTGCAGGCCGTTCGAAATATTTCGCTCGACATTCGCGCGGGTGAGGTGCTCGGCATCGTCGGCGAGTCTGGTTCGGGCAAGACTGTAACTTCGCTCGCGGCGATCGGTTTGTTGCCCGACAGCGCGACAGTCTCTGGTTCTGTCATGTTCAATGGTGTCAATCTGCTTGATTTGAACGACGATCAAATGTCGAAGTATCGCGGCAATCAAATCGCAATGATCTTTCAAGATCCGCTTTCGGCGCTCAACCCTGTGCACACGATCGGACGTCAAATTGCCGAAGCTTTGTTGATCCATAAAGACATTTCAACCGAGGCTGCACACAAGCGAGCGATTGAATTGCTCGAAATCGTCGGCATTCCGCGACCAGCCGAGCGCGCGCAGTCATACCCGCACGAGTTTTCTGGTGGCATGCGTCAGCGAGTGATGATTGCGTTGGCGATCGCTAATGAGCCAAAAGTTTTGCTCGCTGACGAACCGACAACTGCACTCGACGTCACCGTGCAAGCGCAGATTCTTGATGTACTGAAAACTGCGCGCGACATGACAGGCGCTGCGATTGTTTTGGTCACACACGACCTTGGAGTTGTCGCCGGTATTGCTGATCGCGTGGCGATTATGTATGCAGGCAAAGTCGTAGAAGTCGGGCCAGTTGAAGAGGTCTACGCACAGCCGGCGATGCCTTACACAATCGGTTTGTTGCGTTCAATCCCAAGACTTGATGCAGATCCTGGCGAACGGCTTGCCTCGATTTCTGGCGCGCCGGTTTCGCCAATTAATTTGCCCGACAGTTGCGCGTTTGCACCTCGTTGCCCAGCCGCCAGCGCGGTTTGTTTGACCAAAACGCCTGAATTAATAAATCTTTCACCAACACGCCTCACCGCTTGCGCACGCCAAAGCGAAATTTTCACGTTGCAAGAATCTGGGCAACTGTTTCAACAAGGTCCGACTCATGTTGGTGTTACTTCGACAAGTGATGAAGTCGCACTTGAGGTTTGTGGTTTGCAAAAAACTTTCCCGCTTTTGAAGGGTTCGCTTTTGCGACGAAGAGTTGGTTCTGTTTATGCGGTCGACGGCGTCGATCTTGTTTTGCGGCAAGGTCATAGTCTTGCGCTAGTGGGTGAGTCGGGTTGTGGCAAGACCACAACTCTGCTCGAAATCTTGAACATGGTCGCGCCCGAAGCAGGTTCGATCGCGGTGCTCGGTCGCGATGTCGCGCAACTTTCAAAGTCTGAGCGACTAGAGATGCGCAAAGACTTGCAGATCGTTTTTCAAGACCCATTCGCGTCGCTTGACCCCCGTTTACCGATCGGCGATGCGATTGCCGAGCCACTCGACAACTTCGGCATGTCGCAGCAAGATCAAGAAAAGCGCATCATCGAATTGCTCGAACTCGTCGGTCTCAATCGTGCTCAGGCAAGCAAGTATCCAAACGAATTTTCGGGTGGTCAGCGTCAACGCATCGCTATCGCGCGAGCCCTCGCCCTGAACCCAAAAATTCTTGCCCTCGACGAACCCGTTTCGGCACTCGACGTCAGCGTGCGTGCGGGCGTGTTGAATTTGCTGGCTGAATTGCAAGAAAAACTCAACTTGAGTTATCTGTTCGTTTCGCACGACTTGGCGGTTGTGCAGCATGTCGCCGATGACATCGCGGTCATGTATCTCGGTTCAATCGTCGAATCTGGGCCGGTTCGCGAAGTGTTTGCCAAGCCGCAACATCCGTATACGCAGGCGTTGTTGTCGGCGGTGCCGATTCCTGATCCGAAAGTTGAACGTGTTCGCAAGCGAATTTTGCTGCAAGGCGAGTTACCGAGCCCAGCAAACCCACCATCGGGCTGCCGTTTTCACACTCGTTGTCATGTGCGCTCGACTTTGTCGCCCGAACTTGCCGCGCGATGTGCGAGCGAGCGACCATCGTTGAGTGCCAGTAAGCACGGCGCCGTCGCTTGCCACGCCCCGCTCAACTAGTTCGTCGCAAGTTTCTCAACTGCAGTCGCGCCCCGCTCAACTAGTTGCGTTCTCGCGCAAAACCCTAAGGTTGTCGCGTGGTGCGCAGTGTTTTTGCTCGAACAGATAAATTTCCGGGTTGGTGGGTAGTCAGCGCCTGCTTCACACTTCTCACTTTTTCGTCGGGTCTTGGTTTCTACGGTCTGGCGGTCTACTTGCAGGCGTTCAGTCGCGAACTTGGTTGGTCGGTTTCGTCGATTTCGTTGGCGACCACTTTCTTTTTCTTGGTTGGCGGTGTTTCTGGCATTCCGATCGCCAAGTTCATCGCCAAACACGATGTGCGAATCATGATCATCGGCGGTGCGACGGTCGCCGCTCTTGCGTTGTTTTTGATGCGCTTTGTCGAGCAACGCTGGCAACTTTTTGTTGTTTATTGTTTCTACGCGCTCGGTTGGTCAGCATCGGGCATGGGTCCAGTCACGACAGTAGTCACGCGATGGTTTCAGGTGCGACGGGCGAGTGCGCTGGCTTTTGCATCAACAGGTTTATCTATGGGTGGCATTGTCGTTACACCATTAATTAAATGGATTCTCGACACCCAAGGCATTCGCAACGGCTCACCGTGGTTGGCTTTGATTTGGTTCGGTGGCACTGTGCCAATCACGTTGCTCTTGTTGCGTGCGTTTCCGCAACCTTATGGTTGGTTGCCCGACGGCGCGCGAGCGGCGCCGGGTGACATTGCAAATATTTCTGGCGTGCAACTTGCTGATGCGGTGCGCAGCAAGTTTTTCAAAGCAGTAACTTTTGGTTACATTTTTGCTCTCGGTGCTCAAGTTGGTGGTGCGTTGCAACTTGTCAAACTTGTTGAAGAACGCACCGATCGCTCGACTGCAACGGTGGCGACAATCATTCTTTCGACAATGTCGATTGTTTCGCGTTTTGCGGCGGGTCGCGTCATTCCGAAACTAAACATGAC
Organism: Actinomycetota bacterium; assembly: GCA_009923685.1. Classification (GTDB taxonomy): domain Bacteria; phylum Actinomycetota; class Acidimicrobiia; order Acidimicrobiales; family Ilumatobacteraceae; genus BACL27. Next base: position 4,367 of record RFTA01000008.1, on the reverse strand, counting down.
GCGATTTACGGTTGGTATCGCCGCGATGCAAGGTGTCTCACTGGCAAGTCTCGGCTTAATCAACAATCGAGTCGGCTTGTTGTTAGCGATCGGTTTGTTCGGCATCACGATTGGCAACATGGTGATGATGCAATCGCTGTTGCTGGCCGAACGTTTTGGTGTTCGCGACTATCCACGAATTGCGGCGCGCTCGGGTTTGATTTCATTTTCAGGCACCGCACTCGGCCCGCTTTTGCTTGGGTGGCTCTACGACGTCGCTGGTGGTTATCGCTCGTCATATCTCGCCGCCGGAGTCTGCTCGATTATCGGCGCAATTCTGTTTTCATTTGCGGGTTCTGCCACGGTGTCCGAAGCAGAACCCGCAAACTAATTAGGGGAAACAATTATTTAGTAGTTACGCACCTGATGTTTGAGTTGAGGTCTTAGTGGTGCTTGGCGTTCCGCCAAAGCCATGACGGTGACCGCGACCGTGTTGGCCGCCTTCACCACGCGCTGGACGCACTGTGTTAACCATCTCAGTCACTTTTGCCGTCAAACCAGCAAGTTTTGTGTCGGCTTGCGCTTGGGTGATTTCGCCCGACGCAACTTCTTCGGCAATATGCGCTTTGATATTTTTGATGATTTCATCGGTCACGAGTTTGATGTCGACCTTCTGCGCAGTCGCAACCTGAGCAAGCGTTTTGCCGCTCTTCAACTGTGTATGAAGTTCATCAACAGTCAACTTGAGGATCGTCGCGACTGCATCCAAATTTTTTCCACCGCCGCGAAGATGCCCGCTCTTTTCGCCGGCGCCACCGTTGTCGTGCTGAACTCGAACACTTATAGATGAGTTTGCAGCCGATTTGGCACTTGCGCCACCGGTCAGTCCAAATGTCGAACCAATCAGCAGACCGACCATCGTCGCGCCGAAAGTTGTGGCAATTATTCGCTTATTCATTATTGATCCTTTCGTTTTTGAGTCAGGGGATTCTGACGTCAAACGAATTCTGTTATTTGTAAGTAAGAATTAGATCAACGTCAGGTAAGAACTGTTTAAGAAGTGGTAAACCCTTGCAATTTATGGGCTCTATGGCTCAGTACTGTTATAAAAGTGAATTCTCAGAGCGGCGACAAGCGATTGATCGTTGTTGCCGAAGATGATACTTCGGTAAGAAATGCGCTAGAGAGACTTCTGCAATTAGAGGGCTACGAAGTCGTCGTAGTCAAAGACGGTGTGGCGGCACTTGACACGATTCTGCAAATTTCGCCCGATATAGCTGTCGTTGATGTGATGATGCCTTTCTCTGACGGTTTGAGCGTTTGTCGCGAATTGCGTCATCGAAAAAATCGAACACCAATCTTGTTGCTCACTGCACGAGCCGAAGTCAGTGATCGAGTTGCCGGCCTTGACGCAGGTGCCGACGACTATTTGTTGAAACCATTTAGTGTCGATGAACTGCTCGCCAGGGTTCGGGCACTGCTTCGGCGCAACGCACCTTCAGAAACTTCTGGTGCGCTCGAACTTGCAGATTTGAGACTTGACCCTATTTCTCGATCTGTAACTCGTGGTGCGCGTGAAGTTGAACTAACAAAAACTGAGTTTGATCTGTTGCAACTTTTGCTCGAACAATCAGGGGTTGTACTTTCACGCGATTATCTCTACGAACACATTTGGGGCTTCGACTTTGAAACCAACTCAAAGTCGCTCGACGTTTATGTCGGCTATCTGCGGCGCAAAATTGAAACTAATGGCGAGACAAAACTTCTGCACACTGTTCGTGGTGTCGGCTATGTCTTGAAAAAGTCATGAGCATTCGCTCACGTTTTTTGATTGTCATCTGTGCGATCATGCTTGCAACTATCGCCGTGCTTTCGGTCAGCAGTTATGTATTGACGTCGAGGTTTTTAATGAGCGAAGTCGACCAAAATCTTGACAATCGAGTAACGATTATTTCTGAGATTCTGCAGTCACAACCTCGAGATCTTCGTGGTCGAAACCGCGTGCGTAACCCGCTTGCCAATGCATTATTGCCAACTCGCTTTGATTCGATCACGCAGGTTATTACGGACGATGGGTCGGTGCTGGTGGGCTTCGGCGAAGTTGATCTGCCGGTTTCGAAAGACGTTCTTGAAATCGCTAATAACTCGCAACTTGCGCGAGTGAGAGAGTCTTTTGAAATTGAGGGCGTTAAATATCGCATGCTCAGTGTTCCGATTCGCCAAGGTGGAGCATTACAAATTGCAATAGATGTCGCTGACATCGAGCGTGCAAAGCAGGCAATTCAGCGAGGTGGGCTGCTGCTGGCTCTATTCGGCATGCTTGGGTCTGCGACTATCGCATGGTTTTCGGCCGGTCGGGTGTCGCGTCCAATTAAAGATCTTGCTGACGCCGCTGAGCAAATCGCACGAACAGGAAATTTAGATGTTGAGGTCGCCATCGATGGAGACAGCGAGATTAAACAGTTAACGTCGAGCTTCAATTCGATGACAGCGGCGCTACGTTCGAGTCGTGAGCAGCAAAAACAACTGGTTCAAGACGCCAGTCACGAGCTTCGAACGCCACTCACAAGTTTGCGGGCGAATTCTGAATTATTGCAGCGTTCCGATCTTGACGAAAACGCGCGCGTCGAGATTCTGCGTGATATTCGAACCGAGGTCGACGAACTGACACTTCTCTCTTCTGAGTTGTCGGCACTTGCCACCGATCAAAAGTTGAGCGAAATTGTTGCCAAAGTTGATTTGGGGCCTCTCGTCGAAGAGGTCGTGAGTAGAGCGCGTCGTCGTTATTCGCGCGATATCAGCCTTTCAATTAACGATTCGGCAACTGTAGACCTCCGTCAGTCTCAGTTTGATCGTGCGCTTTCGAATTTAATTGATAACGCCGTTAAGTTTTCGCCAGTTGAAACAGCAATAGAGGTTGTCGTAGATTCAAATCGAATTGAAATAGTTGATCATGGTCCAGGAGTTGCCGCATCAGACAAGTCGCGAATTTTCGAACGCTTCTATCGCTCGACATCAACTCGATCTTTGCCAGGTTCGGGTCTCGGTCTTGCAATCGTCAAACAATTTGTCGACGACCATGACGCCAAAATTGAAGTTACCGACACACCTGGCGGTGGCGCAACGATGGTTATTCAATTTAAAGAATAGAATTTTCATTTATGTCTGATTTACATCCAAATACTTTGCGGGTTATCGCTACCGCGCGTGAGGCGGGTCTCGAGATTAAGACTCGCAGGTTTCCCGAAGGCACCAAAACTGCGGCCGATGCGGCTGCGGCAATCGGTGTAACTGTTGGCCAAATCGTGAAGAGCTTGGTCTTTGGTGTTGATAACGAAATCGTGATGGCACTCGTAAGCGGATCAAACCAACTCGACGAAAAAAAACTTGCCACAGCCGCAGGTGGCTCGAAGTGTTCACGTGTTGACGCTGACGCTGTGCGTGCAGCAACGGGCTATCCAATTGGCGGCGTGCCTCCCTTTGGTCATACAACCCAACTTCGGGTGTTCGTTGACCCCGACTTGTTGCAGTACGACGGGGTTAATGATTTCGTGTGGGCTGCAGCCGGAACGTGGAACGACAACTTTGCAATTGCACCTAACGATCTGGTTCGTGTTAGCGGAGGCACAGTCACCGACCTAAAGCGAGTTTGATAACACTGCCGTACACTTGCACTGTGGACACCTGGAAAAACCCTAATGAGGACGAGCGTGGCGTCGACATTTCTCAGATTCGTGCTCAGTTGCGATTAGCTGTTGAAGACAGGGTGAGACACATGGTTGAAGTCGCAAATGCTTTCATGGACATTCGTCAGCAGGTGCGATTCGTCGATGAATCCAAGGGTCGATGAAATTTGATCCCGTTTCAATCTGCCGAATTCTGAACGAACACGGTGTGAAGTTTGTGGTGCTGGGTGGTTTTGCCGCGGTAATTCATGGGTCACCAGTTCCTACCGAAGACATCGATGTCATTCCATCCCGTGACCGCGAAAACCTTGAGCGCTTGGCCAAGGCACTGAGTCAAATGAATGCGGCAATCAGAACTAGTGATGGACCAATTCAAACTCGGATCAACGCGGCATTTATCGCGAATATGCCTAATATGTTGAATCTTGTGACCGATTTTGGTGATCTGGACTTGGTTTTCAATCCTGCGGGTCAGTTATCTGATTACGACGAGTGGAATCAGTCTGCAGACCGAGCGCAACTCGAACCAGGTTTGGTCGTCGCAGTAGCTGCCCTCGACGACATCATCGCGTCGAAACACGCAGCAAATCGTCTCAAGGACCAGAGAGTGCTCCCGTACCTAGAATCTCTGCGAGATGAACTGCATCGCCAAAGCGACGAATAGGTACATAAAATCAAATGTGGCGTGCCTCCCTTTGGTCA
>RFTA01000070.1 GCA_009923685.1 Actinomycetota bacterium | reverse complement strand
CTCAGTAGGCAGAGCATGCGCCTGAAAAGCGCAGGGTCACCGGATCGACGCCGGTCCCGACCACAATTTAATTAATTTAATTACTCTTAATCTGATGTTCAACTCAAACGGCGATCACGCTGACCCGACAAGTCAGTTTTTTCGACACCGTAGAGACGTCCAAGGCATCAGAGCAATTGCCGTATTGCTCGTGCTGGCTTACCACGCAAAAGTTCCAGGGTTTTCTGGCGGATACATCGGAGTTGATGTTTTCTTTGTCGTCTCAGGGTTCTTGATTACCTCGTTGTTGGTGCGCGAGTTTGACACGACAGGCAAAATTTCGTTGACAAATTTTTACGCACGCCGAGTTCGGCGATTGTTGCCCGCATCGGTCGTCGTAGTTATCGGCACGCTCATTATTTCAAAAATTTGGCTTGAGCCTCTCAGGCTCGATGATTTAACTCAAGACGCGCGCGCTGCTGCACTCTTTGCGACGAATATCGTCTTTGCGGTTCGCGAATCTGACTATCTACAGTCTGCGTTGCCACCATCGCCATTGCAGCATTATTGGTCGCTCGGAGTAGAAGAACAGTTCTACATTTTCTTTCCAGTTTTTGTGATGGTGCTGCTCAAACTGGGCAAGGCCTCAAAATCACTGTTCACCGCAGGTCTAGCCATAGTTACGGCAATCTCACTCGCCGTTTGTGTTGCGATCACACCATCGATGCCCTCAATTGCTTTTTACCTTTTGCCGTTTCGGGCTTGGGAGCTCGGAGCTGGCGCACTTCTGGCAATAGTCGGCGGCAAAATCAACCGAATTAAGTCAGTTAATCGCGAACTTTTTGGTTGGGTTGGGCTTGTCATCATCATGGTGACCGGGTTTATTTTCGACAGCAAGACTTTGTTTCCGGGTTATGCCGCGGTATTGCCTGTCATTGCGACGTTGCTTTTGGTTACTTCGGGCGACAACTCAAAGATTGGTCCGAGCAGGCTGCTTGGGTTGCGGGTGTTTCAGTGGTTTGGCAGCAGGTCATATTCGCTTTACTTATGGCACTGGCCAATTTTGATTGTCGCTCGATCTGCAAACAAAGCCGACCTCACAGCGTTTCAAGTCGCACTCTGTCTGCTTGCGACGCTGTTTCTTGCCGAACTGAGTTTCAAATTCGTTGAACAACCAATTCACAACGTGCCAACGTTTTTGAACAATGCAAATCGCAGTCTTGCTCTCGGTGCAGTTTTCATCTCTGTTGGTCTTGGCGCATCATTCATAACTGCCCCAGCAACTGCCGACTCGCTAAATACACCAATTAACACAACTGAATCATCTGTAATCGCTGCAACTACGACAATTTTTCAATACTCAGATGACCAACTGAAAGCATTGATTGCTAAGGCGCCAGGTCTCACCGAATTACCTGCCGACCTTGACCCACCGCTTGCAGTTCTAGATAGCGATGAACCAGAAATCTACAAGTTGGGTTGCCACGACCATGATCTCGATATTCCGCCAGTTTGTCAGTTTGGCGATCTTGATTCAAAGACTTCGATCGCTCTGATCGGCGACTCGCATGCGGCGCAGTGGTTTGAGCCACTTCGTCGAATTGCTGAGCAAAGCAAATGGCGATTGCAGACTTTCACTCGCTCAGGGTGCACGATGCTCGGCATCACGAATGGAGTGCTCGAAAACTGTCGAGTTTGGCTGAAAAATGTCGTCGCCGAAGTACAAAAAAACAATTTCTCACTTGTCGTAATCTCTGCTTTTACCAACCGTGAAGACCTTGTTGACGAGTCGCCTGATGGTTTTATTAACAACATCACTGAGTTGCATTCGGCGCTAACGGTCAACTCACAAAAAGTTATTTACCTCGCCGATTCGCCCGGCCCGCTACTACATGTGCCAATTTGTCTTTCGGCGAATGTCCAAACAATTCAAAATTGCAACATCGAGCGCGACGACGCGATCAACGAGCAGACCGCTGAGATTCTCAAAGGTGTCTGGAGCAGCGAGTCTTCGAGATTTATCGATCTCACCGATTGGTTTTGCACTCAGCAGGTTTGCCCTGTTGTAATCGGAAACATGGTCGTCTATCGCGATGTTTCGCACATTTCGTCGGCATACGCACTCGCGCTTACCAATGTGCTGCTAAATCAATTAGATGTTTCGCTTTCTGGCTAACTACAAAGATTTATTCTTCGACGACGAGCGTGAGAATCCATTCGCCAGTGACGTGGCTTTCAAGGTCGAAACTACCCAGTTGGTCGGCGGTAAATTCGATCGTTGTCTCTTGACCAGCGGTCGAGGTTGCGCTCAGGTCATAGCCGTGCAGGTGAAACTCATCATCGGCATCAGGGTTTAGAAGTTTGATCTGTACTTTTGAGCCCAAAGTTGCTTGATAAGCAACGGCCGAACCTGATGTTTGCCCGATGATCACCGAAATTTCTACGACCTCGTCGGTTGCGGTTGCGGTTTCAGCAACTGTTTCTTCGGCTGCTTCAGATTCACCGCTCAAATCAGAGGTCGAATCTGAACTCGAACAACCGACCGTGGCAAGCAGCAGACCGGCAACTAATAAAGACTTTGCGAATATCGAACGATTAATCATGAACCAAAAGCGTAGCCAAGATCTGTGGCGCTGAGCATTGGTTCGTAGGCGATATTTGCTTCGTTAGCCATTGCCGCACACGTGCCACCCCGGTCGACAATCACCGTTATAAACACCGGGGTCGCACCAAATGCTCGGACAACTTCTATGGCTTCAAAAAGCGAAGTACCACGAGTGACGGTGTCTTCGACGATTGCCACACGGTCGCCAGGCTGCAGTGCGCCAGCGATGCGACCCGTCACGCCGTGATCTTTGCTCTCTTTGCGCACGCTGAAACTGCGCAACGCTCTGCCACGTGTCGCCGCAACAGCGGCAATACCAAATGCAACTGGGTCAGCGCCCATTGTTAGACCACCGATCGAATCGATATCTGACGGCAACATTGACAAAGCCACGTCACTAATAAGCACGATGCCGTCGCTTCGACACGCAGTCTGTTTCGAATCTAGAAACCAGTTGCTCGTGCGCCCCGACTTGAGGGTAAAAGTGCCGGTCTTCAACGAATGTTGCAAGATATGTTCACGCAATTTGTGTCGCGCTGGGTCGAGTTTCGGCAGACCAGACATGTCTAGTTTGTCACGAATTGTCAGAACTGAGTGCATCAAAAACAACTTGCGAGTGCTTCAACGCAACATTGATGTCAAATGCTTCATCCAATTTTTGCGACGAAAGCTTGACGCGATCATCACTGCTCAAAAGTTCTTTGAAATTTGTTTTCGTGCTAATTGCCTTGGCAGAAAGTTCTTGCACGAGTCGATATGCGTCGTCGCGCGACATGCCCGATGAAACCAAGAGCAACAACACGGGTTGCGAAAAGACGACACCGTGCAACAAATCTAAATTGCGCAACATTTGCCCTGAATCAACTTCAAGATTGGTCACTAGTTTTGTCGCTCGACGCAAAACGTAATATACGAGCAAAGACGAATCTGGCAGCACGATACGTTCGGCCGACGAATGCGAAATATCACGTTCATGCCACAGCGCGACGTCTTGCAAACCGACTTGCAGGTTGGCA
>RFTA01000069.1 GCA_009923685.1 Actinomycetota bacterium | reverse complement strand
CGCGAGCGTGCCGTCGCTCTTCGCCGCTGGGATGAACTCGGCAAAGATCTCGAGCCAAGTGGTTTAACCTTTGCAGACTTCAGCGAATATATTCACCGGGTATTAGTCTGAACTCATGTCAAGATTGCAACTCGCCCTCAATGTTGAAAACCTCGAAGAGTCAATAGCACATTATTCGAAACTTTTTGGTGTGGCACCGGCCAAAGTTCGGCCTGGCTATGCCAACTTCGCAGTTGTCAACCCGCCACTCAAACTCGTGCTGATCGAAAATCCTGGTGCCAGCGACTCGATCAATCATCTCGGTGTCGAGGTCGAATCGGTCGATGCTGTGCGCAGCGAACACGATCGAGTTACAAGTGCTGGTTTGCCGGTGAATAGCAAAAGCGGCGCATCTCTGCGCCGCCCTGCCTACCCAAAGGTTGCTCAGAGAATTACTCTGACGGACCCGTGAACTTTTAAGTTTACTATTTGTGATCGCGCCCCATTTAAAACAGAACCGGCGAGTCTCCCCGCCGGTTCTGACTACTAGAAATGTCCCTGGATTGTGATCTCCAAGTAAGAAGTAACTCGAGCACCTCTTCGTTCGTTTTATTGGAGCCCCAAGCCGGGATCGAACCGGCACCTTTGGGTTCACGGATCCAACATGCTGCCGTTACACCATTGGGGCGCCACAAGAAGGTGTGCAGCCCAACGCCCATACGGCATTAAAAAAGCAAAGTTTGTTTACTTGAATAGAAAAACCGGCGGGTCTCGCTGCGGGCGAGAGACTAGCTATGCGTGTGGTGATGACCTTCGACATCGATCTTCGGCAACAACTTGTTGATCCACGCTGGCAACCACCAGTTGCGATCACCGAGCAGCTCCATAGTCGCGGGCACCAACACCATTCGCACGATCGTCGCATCGATGAACACGGCGACCGACAGCCCTAAACCGAAAAGTTTCAGCTGACGGTCATAACCAAGAACAAATGCGCCGAACACGAACACCATGATCAACGCAGCAGCCGTGATGACCCGCGCGGTTGCAGTCAACAACTTCGCTACGCAAAAACTTGACGAGGTCATAAGTCGCCTCGTCTTGCGGCGCCGTTTTCGGATAAGCAATTACCAGCGCGAGCGACCCATCGGCAGACGCGGGCACCGCCTGGGCATACGCCACGCCATCTGTGTTGCTAATCGTTGCGACGAATGACTGCAGTTTTTCAGTTTGCGCCGCCGCATCGCCCTGCACCGTGATGTAGAGCGGGCCATTGAAACCCGGGCCGAAACCTTCGGCCATCATGTCGAATGCTTTGCGCACGGTTGAGTCAACTGGTGCGTTGCCGTTGTCACCAAAACCAAGTCGAATCGACGCGAGCGGCGAAGCCAAAACCAGAAGCACGGCTGTAGCGCCAATTGCCGATGTCCACGGGCGACGCTGAATAAACCGACTCCAGCGATACCAAAAAGTAAGTTCTTTGTCTTTTTGAGGGCGATGTTTGATTGGCGTTCGCAACGGCTTGACCACCAAACTGACGAGCATCACGCCAACTGTGACGATCAAACCAGCGAAAAATATTTTCAAGTTTTCAGTGATGATTGCAACAAATGCAAAACTGACGAATGAAACTAGCGCAAAAAGCGCGGCGCGCGTCGTGACATCAACGCGATGTTTCACAATAGCCAACAACGCGGGCAAAAATGTGATCGATGCAATGATCATGAACAAAACACCAATGACTGCGCCGATTGCTAAACCGCGCGCAAAGGCTAATCCCATAACAAAAAGACCGAGAAGCGAAATAATCACCGTGATTCCGGCGAAAATAACAGCGCGACCAGATGTATCGACCGCTTCTACGACCGAATCTTCGACGCTGATGCCGTCAGCGAGACATTCGCGATAACGCGTGACGATGAACAACGCATAATCGATGCCGACACCGAGACCGATCATCGCCACGAGCGAAGTTGTGAAGTCGGGCATGCCGACGATTTGACTAACGATGCCAACAATTGATGTGCCGACACCGAGGCCAAGAATCGCGGTGCCGATCGGCAGACCCATCGCCAACACTGAACCAAAAGCAATTACCAAAATAATGATTGCCGCCAGCAGACCGTAGACCTCGCTTGCGGGCAATTCGAAGCCGGCGAACACTTCGCCGCCGTATTCGATTTGCAAGCCATCGACGGTGAAGTTTTTGCCAATGTCGCGAATTTCTTCGCCGAGCTTGATTATTTCTTGTTGCGATCGCACGGCGACATCAATGGTCGCGAATGCGGTTGTGCGGTCTTGATTTATTTGCCCCTGTGTTTCGAACGGGCTGGTGACGCTGACGCCTTCAAGGTTTGCGATTTCGGCGAACAGTGCCGACATGTTTGTTTTTATCTCGTCGGTTGTGACACCGTTTGGTGATGCGAAGACGACTTGGCCGCTGAAGCCGGCGCGATTCGAGTTGTTAGTTTCGAGAAGTTTCTGAACATCGTTCGACTCGCTGGCTGGAAGCTCGAATTCGGTCGCGAAATTGGTGCCGACCGAATTTGAAATTGCGCCGAGCGCGACGACTAGAAGCACCCAAAAACCAACCATCATGCGGCGGTGCTTTACGCTGAATTTTGCGAGTTTGATCAACATAAGTCTCGCCTACCCTAATTTGCGCGCGCTAACCCCTGCGACACACCAGCAGTGACTTTCGCCCCACCCTGCTGACAGATTTTGACTAACTACCGAAAACATTGAAGCCCATCGCGCGGGCGGCGACGGCTTGGCGTAAATCAAAAGTAATAAAGCGTAGGTTTTGTATCCGTAAACGTTGAGCACACGCCAACTGAATGGCATCTAGAGATCTGACACCAAGTGTGTCGGCGATGTCGGCCGCCGCCTGCCAAGTCGTAAGATCGGGCGAAACTAGCGCCAACTTGTCAAAGTCTTCTGAAATTATTTGGCGTGCAAGGGCGAGGTCGCTGCCTTTCAAAATTCGAGAGACCGCCTTGCGCACCTCGACGAAAGATAGCCAACTTGTGGCAAGCACATCGTCGGCGTCGATCAGCGAGACGGCAAATTTCGAATCGTCTTCTTTGACATATCTTTTGACAAGCGCACTTGAGTCAACGAATGAGGTCATGAACCGCGATCTTCGTTGATTGCGTCAATTGAGCGCATACTTGCTTGCAGATTGAGTGGGCGGCTAAGGCGGCCGGCTTTTTTCGCGGGGGTGATCCAACCTTCTTCGACGCCGATTGACATCTGATCGCCACCCGGAACGGGAACAATCATCGCTTTTGCCACGCCGCGATCGGTAACAATAACTTGTTCGCCGTTGGCAACCTTTTCGATGTACTTAGAAAGGTTTTGTTTCAGTTCACGGATGCCGATATTCATGTGTCTACATTATCATTGTTTGTGACTACATTTTGCATTGCTTACTGCCCGAGGTGTGCGCCAACGGCATCAGGCGGCAGACGGTCGCGCGAGCGAAATCGGCGGGCCGAATAGTGGCGGTTAGAACTTCACCATGCACGAGCGGGGGCCGTGCACTTGACCGCCAACCCAAGTAACAGCCGTCGGGTCAACAAGTTTAAACTCAGGAATTCGCGCCAACCAAGTTTGCAACGCAACACGCACCTCGAGACGCGCCAAATTGCTGCCAGCGCAACGATGAATGCCCGAACCAAACGCGACATGTCGATTGTTCTCGCGATCAAGAATCACCTCGTCAGGGTTTTCAAATTGTCGCGGGTCGCGATTCGCAGCCGGAAACGCCATCAACACTCGGTCGCCCGCTTTCATCGG
>RFTA01000068.1 GCA_009923685.1 Actinomycetota bacterium | reverse complement strand
TCACCAGGTCTCTGGGCGGGTTTCGCTATTCCGGGCACGGTGTGGTTGATCGCACTGTTCGTGATTCCGTTTTATGCCGTCGCGTGTATCGCCTTCGGCACGATCGACCCGATCTTTCGCGACGCCGTTCCGCAATGGAACCCCCTGGCATGGAACTTCGCGCAAGCACAACAAGTTTTCACGAGTTTGGCAACAGGCCCGCTGCGTGGTGTCGCCGTGAGAACAGTGCTCTATGTCGTTTGCGCGATGTCGCTTTGCTTCGTATTTGGGTTTCCAATCGCATACTTTCTGGCCCGACACGCAGGCAAACGAAAACTACTTTTTTTGGTTTTGATCATCGTGCCATTTTGGGTCAATTATTTGATGCGAATGCTGGCGTGGGTCAATCTTCTCAGCGTCGACGGTTTATTCACGCGATTCATGCGCAACTTTGGTGTCAACTACAACTGGCTCGATGGCTCACCAATCACGGTGATTCTCGGCCTTGTCTATGGCTACATTCCGTTTTTGATTTTGCCGCTCTACGCCACTCTCGAACGCCTTGATTGGCGATTGGTCGACGCGGCGCGAGATCTTGGTGCAAATTCGCGACAGGCATTTCGCATGGTGACCCTGCCAATGTCGAAGGCAGGCATGGTTGCGGCTGGCATCTTGATCGCCTTGCCGATGTTCGGCGACTATTACACCAACGATTTGTTATCGCGTTCACCCAGCACAGAAATGATCGGCAATCAAATCGATTTCTTTTTGAATGCCAGCACCGAACCACAAAAAGGCGCGTTGCTCGTGCTCGCGCTGTCGATGTTCTTGTTGCTGTTCATGTCTTTTTATCTGCGCAGCACACGCCAGCAGTCACGACAAGTGACGAGATAACTTGATGATCACCGCCACTAATCGCCGCAACTCGCCTCTCAAATTCTTGATTTGGGGCTACATCATCTGGAGCCTTGTTCCGGTTGTCATTGCCGTTGTCTTCTCGTTCAACGACGGTCGAAGCCGAACAGTATGGCAAGGGTTTTCGTTGCGATGGTGGTTTACAGACCCGAACGCATCGGTTTTTCAAAATGCCGAAATGCGCAACGCGATCGTCAACTCTTTGGTTTTGGCGTTCGCGACAATACTTTTGGTCACTCCACTCGGCATCGCGTTGGCTATCGGCGCACAACGCATTCGTGGTCGCAGCGCGAATTTTGTGCAAGGCCTAACTTCAACTCCGCTTATCACCCCCGAAATCGTCGTCGGTGCCGCACTACTACTGACTTTCACCAGACTGTTCACTGCAGTGCCACTCGGTTATGTCGCTCAGTTATTGGGCAATGTCACATTTTCGCTGGCGAGTGTCGTGGTTATCGTGCGGGCGCGACTTGTTTCTATTGGTTCGTCATTCGAAGAGGCGGCCCGCGATCTTGGTGCATCACGCTGGCAGGCAATGCGATTCGTGCTCGTGCCGATGCTTTGGCCTTCGGTGATGGCCAGCCTCGTAGTGGTTTTTGCAACCGTGATCGACGATTTTGTGATCACTAGTTTTTTGTCGGCAGGCGTCAGTTCAGAGACCGTGCCGTTGCGAATTTATTCGTCGGTTCGCGGCGGCGCGTCGCCGGCACTGAATGCACTGGCAACGCTGTTGGTGTTGACGTCGTTTACCGTGTTGATAATTGGTTTGTTCGGCCTGTCGGCGTGGCGCAAGAAGCATGGTGAACGAGGCGGGCTCAAAGCGGCGCTTGCCGATGTAACCCAAATTGAAGGCTGAAACTATTTTGCGAGCGGCAACACTCGCACCGCATCGGGCAAAACATCAATAGTCGTCGCTTGACCTGCAACAAGACTGGCCGAAGTTTCATCGTTTGGCACCTCGGCGTTGATCGTCGCGTTGCCAAGTTTCAAAGCAATACGCAGACTCGAGCCTGCAAAAGTTATTCGTTCGATTACGGCATTGTGTGAGCCAGTGCCGATGCGAATGCGTTCGGGCCTAATCATCATCATGCCATCACCCAATGGTGCCGAATCGGGGGCGACGAACTTTTCGCCGGCAAACTCGGCCACCCCGCGCTGCGTAACTCGGCCGACGATCAGGTTTGCCGCACCTACGAATTGTGCAACCTCAACCGAGTTTGGCATCTCATAAAGTTCGCGCGGCGCGCCGACCTGCATTAGTCGACCTTCGCGCATCACGCCGATGCGATCGCTCATCGTGAACGCCTCATGCTGATCATGGGTTACATAAATAAATGTGATGCCGATCTGGCGCTGCAGAGTTGCAAGTTCGATTTGCAACCTTGCACGCAATTGAGCATCAAGTGCACCGAGCGGTTCATCTAGCAACAAAACACTTGGTTCGAGTATCAACGCCCGTGCCAACGCAACTCGCTGTTGCTCGCCACCCGACAGTTGATGCACGCGACGCTCGCCAAAACTTGCCAATTGCACTAGTTCAAGTGCCTCGGCTACTCGCTGATCTTCTGATTTCGCGCTTTTATTGAACGAATTTTCAAACCGCAATCCAAATTTGACGTTTTCTTTGACGTTGAGATGCGGAAACAGCGAATAGTTCTGAAAAACCGTGTTTAACGGTCGCTCTTCTGGTTCATCGCGGGTTACATCGCGATAGTCAATATTTATTGTTCCACTGTCGGGTTGCTCAAAGCCACCAATCATTCGCAGTGTTGTTGTCTTGCCGCATCCCGACGGGCCGAGCATCGAAAAAAATTCGCCTGCGCGAACCTCGAGCGAGACGTCATTGACGACCACGCGGTCACCGTATGACTTGAATAAATTTTTTAGCGTTACCGCGCCGTCAAGCTCAACTGCTGGCATTGAATATCCCCCAAGAAATATTAGGCGCGCATCGTCTCGATGTTGCCATCGACTGGCAAAACCTGACCAGTTATAAACCGCGCCGCTGGCGAACTTAGAAACACGACCGACGCAGCAATATCAGAGGCGTCGATAAAGGTTTTCATCGAAACTTGATTTTCGTAACCGATTCGAATTTTCTCGGGGCTGGCGCCGAGTGCCTTTGCCTCGCGCTCGATCACGCCGTCCATTCGCGGGCCACTCACCGAACCCGGACAAATTGCGTTGACACGCACACCGTCAGCGCCAAGTTCCATTGCCCATGATTTTGTCAGGCCGATAATGCCCCACTTCGCCGCGACATATGGCGACCGCAACGGATAACCAAAAATGCCGGCGCTCGTCGAAATATTAATTATCGAGCCACGAGTCTTTAACAACATCGGCACGGCCGCCTTGGTGCAGCGAAATGTGCCGCCAAGATTCACGCGCACGCACTCGTCGTAGTCGTCGGCGTCCATTTCATCGACACGTGCCGTCGGCCCGGGAACCCCAACGTTGTTTACCAAAATATCTAGACCGCCGAGGTCACGTTGAATTGCCGCAAACATCGCATCGACATCGCGAGAACTCGCAACATCGCAAATATAATTTGGCTTTGTTGTGTTGTTGACGTCGCAGACAACAACACGCGCACCAGCCTGCGACATCGCATCAGCGATCGCTTTGCCGATACCTGAGCCGCCACCAGTTACTAGTGCGCGAAGACCTGTCAGCGAAAAATTCTGTGAATTAGCAGTCGATGCCATTCACTAGAACTTAGTCGGCTGTTTAGCTACCGATGATTCCGCCGTTTTTGCGAGTGATCACGATCGTGCAATCACGAGGAACTGGTCCAGTTGCCCCTGTGTACGGCGCTGGAAAATTGCTGATCGCTGGGTCGCCATCACCTGGGTGCTGCAAGTTGACAAACATCGTCTTGCGGTCA
>RFTA01000067.1 GCA_009923685.1 Actinomycetota bacterium | reverse complement strand
CTAAACAAATGAACCAATTGCCAACCCGCGTTGACGCAGTCGTCGTCGGCGCGGGCCTGGCCGGTCTGGCTGCAGCAAGGCAGATTAAGAGCCGCGGCCGATCAGTGGTAGTCGTCGAAGCCCAAGATGGCGTTGGTGGACGGGTGCGCACCGACAAAGTCAACGGGTTCTTGCTTGACCGCGGGTTTCAAGTGCTGCTGACTGCGTATCCAGAATTAAAGACACAGGTCGACATGAGGGCGCTCGACTTAAAGATGTTCAGTTCTGGTGCACTTGTCATGCGCGACGGTAAACCATCGGTTGTTACCGACCCTTTTCGCGAACCTCGGCGTGCTGGCGCGACCGTTTTCGCGCCTGTCGGCACACTGGCCGACAAATTGCGAGTTGCCGCGTTGCGCTGGCGAGTGATGCACCGCGATGCGCACAAGATATTGAATAGCGCCGATATTTCAACTGTCGTCGCATTGCGTGGTTTTGGCTTCTCATCAAAAATGATCGACCGATTTTTCAGGCCACTATTTGGCGGCATTCAACTTGACCCCGAGTTGCGCACCTCGCGTCGAATGTTCGAAATAATTTTTAAATCTTTGAGCGAGGGTCAAAGTGCGTTGCCGGCAAACGGCATGAGCGCGATACCCGAGCAAATGGCCAAGCACCTGGGCGAGGAGAATATTTTCTTGAACACGCGCGTGACAAAAATCGAGACTGGTGCGGTGACAACTGTTGCGGGGCGCATTGAAACCAGTGCGGTTGTCGTGGCCACAGACCAACCGAATGCCAGCGAACTTTTGCGAACCAATGAAATCGCATCACGTGTTGTCGGCTGTGTTTATTTTTCGGCGGACACACCGCCAACACACGAAAAATTTGTTGTGCTCGATGGCACGGGTCAAGGCCCAGTGTTGAATGCGGCGGTGCTTAGCAATGTTGCGCCAAGCTATGCACCAGTGGGCAAGCATTTAATTGTTGCGGCGTTGCCGGGCATCATCACGGGTGATCTCGAGGCGATGTCGCGAGATCAATTGCGCACATGGTGGGGGCCACAAGTAGACGGCTGGAGTCACATCAAGACATATCGCGTCACTCACGCGGGGCCAGAACAACTGCCACCGTTTAATCCGAAACAAAAAGTTTCACTTGGTAACGGCCTATTTATTTGTGGCGATCATCGCGACACGGGGTCGATTCAGGGCGCGCTTTATTCGGGTCGACGCTGTGGCCAAGCCGTTGCTGCATCACTCGCCTAACATCAAACACATGACAACGCCGAGTTCGAGCACGCACGACAAGAAAAATCAAATAGTTTCAGCAAGCAAGTTTGTGCCCGCTAGCGCCGAGCAGATTTTTGAGCTACTGGCTAACCCGGCAATGCACGCTGTGATTGATGGTTCAGGTTCTGTGCTCGCACCGAAGTCGTCGGCACCACAACGACTTTCCTTAAACGCAACTTTTGGAATGAGCATGAAAAAAGGTGCGCCATACAAAATCACAAATACAGTTGTCGAGTTTGTCGAGGCAAGCCAGATTGCATGGCGGCATTTTGGTGGGCATGTTTGGCGTTACATTCTCGAGCCGACCATGGGCGGCACGAATGTGATCGAACAATTTTCATACGGCTCGAGCAAGTTTCCGCTTGGGTTGAAAATTGCCGGCTACGTACGCAACAACGAAAGAGACATGCGCAAGACCCTTGACAACTTGGCTGACTACTTCGCCAATAAAAAATAGGCTGGGTTCGTGAAGTTACCTCGAGGTTTTGGCGCCTACGTAGCCAACATCGGCATTAAAGATACGACCCAAGACTTGACTCTTGTCGTTGCCGAAGGTGCGTGTATTGCGGCTGGGGTGTTTACGCAAAGTCGATTTGCTGGGCCAAGCGTCGTTGTCAGCCGCGAAAACGTCGCCGACAACTCGGCACGTGCAGTTGTCGTGATTTCGAAAAACGCCAACGTCGCAACCGGCAGCGAGGGCATGAGCAACGCTCGCGAGATCGTCGAAACCGTCGCGGCGAAGATTGGATGCGGAGTAAACGATGTGTTAATTGCCTCTACTGGTGTTATCGGCCGTCAGTATCCGATGACAAATATGCGTCGCGGTTTGGCGGCGATACCAGACAAATTTGAAAACACTTCTGTCGAAGATGTTGCCCGTGGCATCATGACGACCGACACTAAACACAAAACGGCTGAGGCAAATATTGCTGGCTCTTCAGCGCGAGTCGTTGGTGTGGCCAAGGGTGTCGGCATGATCGAGCCAAACATGGCGACTCTGATCACGATGATGTTTACTGATGCCGAACTTGACAAAGTCTCGCTCGATCAGATTTTTCGGCGCGTGATCGACAAAACTTTTAATTGTGTATCTGTCGACACTGATACGTCGACCAGCGATACTGCGATTATTTTGGCGAGCGGCAAGGCCGGCTCGGTCGATCTTGGGTCGTTTGAGGCTGCGCTATACGAAGTTGCGCTTTCGTTGACAAAGCAAGTTGCACGCGATGGCGAAGGTGCCGAAAAACTGATTGAAGTTTGTGTCGACGGCGCGCGCGACGCGCGTCAAGCAAAACTTGTGGCCAAGTCGATAGTCAATTCGCCACTAGTCAAGACTGCCGTGCACGGCGCAGACCCGAACTGGGGTCGTGTTGCTATGGCTGTTGGCAAATGCAGCGACGAACGTGACATCGACGAATCGCGCGTCGTGATTCGCTTCGGCACCCAAGAGGTCTACCCCACTTTTGTTGACGCTTCTGGGCTTGATGCACTGAGCGAATATATGCGCAGCGACACCGTGCGAATTCACGTCACGCTTAACACGGGTAATGCCGATTGCACCGTGTGGGGCTGCGATCTAACCGACGGCTACATTCGCATCAACGCCGACTACACGACGTAAATTTTCAGCAGAATTGGTTGATCCAGTTCATGATGGCGGGGCGATATTTGAAAACTGATTTGTACCGTGCGACGTCGTCGGGCAATCGTTCGAGCATCGTGCGAATGTTTTGGGCGATCTGGTTGCTGCGCGATAGATATTCGGGCAACGGCTGTTGATATCCGCGAATGGTGAACAAGATGCCGCCAGTTTTTGGCAGTCGGCGCAAAGTTTGACGCTCCATACGAATCCATAATTCGTCAGGAGTTTTCACCAACGACGCAGACGGCACCTGCGGTTGAAACAGCGCTGGGTGATCTTGAATAATCCAGTTCGATCGCCATACAGGCTTTTCGACTGTGAGGCGTTGAAAATATGTATCAACAGCAGCACCAACATGTTCGGCATATTTAGCAACCGGTGCATGAACTGTGAACATGTCGTGCCCCATTTTTTCTGCCAGCATCCATCGACTCGGGCAACACACGACTGCGGCGTTGAGCAACAGCTTCTCACTGCCGTCTTGTGATTTAACTGGTTGCAACACTGCTAAATCGTCGGCAACGAGCAAACTCGCCTCGACTAAAGCATCAATGCCAATCGTCGCCAACTCGACACCCGCCCACTGACTGACAAGGTGTGCGGCTTCTTGAGCAACTTCGTCGCCGCCAGGCTGCAAACCCACGACTTCGTCTCGCCGTGTCGACAAAAGTTTTTTCTTTAAGTTGATTGTCAGTTCAGTTTCTGCATCGCTTGGTAGCCAGTTGGCGATATCAACTGGAAACGTGCCGAGCCGATGACGAAAGTTTTCACCGACCACTTGCGGCAAAATTTGCTCGGGTATCGGCATCGCCGAAAACGTAGCGGCCTGCGCGGGCGGCGATTCGTCGAACGGCGTAAACGGATGTCGATGCAGAACGTGGTTACTAGCCACGTGATTTATCGATTCGTCACTTAGGTGGCATGCGAATTCGTCACTTCGGCGGCATACGTATGCCGC
>RFTA01000066.1 GCA_009923685.1 Actinomycetota bacterium | reverse complement strand
CCAGTTCAAGCCATAAAGAGTTTTGCTCTTGGCATAAATCGCAGTCTCGGGAGAATTTTTATATTTTGCGGGATCTTTGCTGCCTGGCAGAATTCGTCCACCAAACGCGACCGGCTCACCCGAATCGCGAAATATCGGAAACATAACCCGAGCCCGAAATGAATCTTGTGCTTTGCCGCGTTTGTTTATGAAACCAAGACCAGTTTCGCGCAACATGTCAACCGAGACGCCGAGGTCGCGAGACAGTGCGTCCCAATCGTCTGGCGCCCAACCGAGTTTGAACTCACGAGCAACTTCACCAGACAAGCCGCGCTCGCGCAGATAATCACGAGCGACACGCGCATCTGGGGCCGTCAACAGTCGGTTGTGATACCAGTCGACTGCTTGCGACATGATTTCGGTCAGTTGTTTCGACCGTTGGCGATCTTTGCTCTGCCCGCCAGTCGTATATGTCAGTTGATAGCCGGCTTTGCCCGCGATGTGCTCAATCGCGCCGACAAAGTCGAGATGTTCTATTTCTTGAACGAACTTGAACACGTCTCCCGATGCCCCGCAGCCGAAGCACTTGTAGCGACGCGTCTCTTCGCGAACATTGAACGAGCCCGACTTTTCGGCGTGAAACGGGCACAACCCAACCCAGTTTCGTCCGACACGACGCAACTGCACATAGCCCTGAATCGTGTCGACAATCGAGACCGCTTCGCGAAGTCGTTCAATGTCTGTATCTGCAATCGCCACGAGCGAAGGCTAGTTCATCGGTGTTATTTAAGCCTTTTTGCTTCGGTCTTTGATTACCGATGCGACGATGCCGACTGTCAGAACCGTGATGATTATGCCCAACGAAATCGGCACCGGAATGTGATACCAAATTGCGATCGACATCTTTACACCGACATAAATAAGTAGCAACGAAATCGTGTGGGGCATGTATACGAATCGCTCGCGCATGTCGGCGAGCAAGAAATAAAGCGCTCGCAACCCGAGAATCGCAAATGCATTCGACGCGAAAACGATGAACTGTTCGCGACTCACCGCCAAAACGGCTGGCACCGAGTCGACGGCGAATATCACGTCTGAAACCTCGATCACGACCAAGACCGCCAATAGCGGTGTCGCCATTCGATGACCGTTCACGCGGGTGAACATTTTCTGCCCGTCATAATGGTCGACCGATGGCACGAATCGCCTAAACAGTTTCATCGTGCGCATCTCAGACGGGTCGCCTTCGTCTTCACCTGATTTGAAAATCTTGACGCCTGTATAAATCAAGAAGATTCCGAAGACGAGCAACAAGAATTGAAACCGCGTGATGACTGCGACGCCGACGAGGATAAACACGAAACGCAATACGAGCGCACCGAATATTCCCCAAAAAAGTGTGCGGTGTTGATATTCGCGCGGCACCTTGAAGTGCGCAAAAATCATCGCCCAGACGAACACATTGTCGACCGAAAGACTCTTTTCGATCAGATAACCCGATAAATATTCGACCGCCGACGAGGTGCCCTCGCCCTGGCCCGCAAACATCCATGCGATTACGCCAGTGAACGCGAGACCAAGACCGATCCAGATTGCGCTTTCAACTGCGGCTTCACGAATGCCGATGACATGGGCCTTACGGTGAAACACCAGTAGGTCGATCATCAATGCACCGGCGATTACGACAAGCAACATCGGCCAACCCCATGATGGGATCACGACATCGACAAAATTCTCATTCTCTGAACTGGCTGCGAACAACATATTCAACATGTGTAACTTGCTGGACCTTTCGGGTGATGAACCGAAACTTTTGTTTCGGCTTTACTTCCCCCGATGATCGCTTACCAACAGGCAAGTCGGGCTATGTATACATACTAAATCATCCACCGCCCCACCCCCAACCAATCTCACTTCACCCCGTGTAAAACGAAGTGAAATTTGTCTAGCTATTTGGTTTCAGTTTTGAGGCCACCGATGATTGATTGCGCTGCAGCCAGGCGGGCAATCGGAATGCGATACGGAGAGCACGACACATAGTCGAGCCCAGCGCGATAGAACAAAGCGATCGACTCGGGGTCGCCACCATGCTCACCGCAAACACCAAGTTTCAACTTGCGCTTGGCCTTGCGACCACGCTTGGCGGCAATCTCAACAAGTTCGCCGACACCAGTCTGATCGATCGTCTCGAAAGGGTTTCGCTTCAGCAAACCAGCCTCAAGGTATGCAGGCATCATTCGGCTCTCGACATCGTCACGCGAAAAACCAAAAGTCATCTGCGTCAGGTCGTTGGTGCCGAAACTAAAGAAGTCAGCATGGTCCGCCAATTCATCAGCGCGCAACGCCGCACGCGGAGTCTCGATCATCGTGCCGATCGTGACTTTTGGTCGCGAAATTTTCTTACCACGCGAGACACGTTTTACGAGACCCGCACTCTTTTCTTTAAGACGCGTCGCGTGTTCAAACAACACGCCGTCAACCCATGAACGCGCGAGAGCCAACTCTTCGCGAGTCACCGTCAACGGAATCATCACTTCAACAATCGGCTCATAACCTTCGTCGGCAACCTGATCAGCCGCCTGCATCAGCGCGCGCACTTGCATCGCATAAAGACCTGGTTTAATCACACCGAGTCGAACGCCACGAGTGCCGAGCATCGGATTAACCTCTGCCCAATCGTGCGCCGCGCGCAACAACTTGCGTTCTTGCTCGTCGAGCCCAGATGTGGCTGCCTTAATCTCGAGTTCGTCCACATTCGGCAAGAACTCGTGCAATGGCGGGTCTAACAACCGCACGGTCACTGGCAAACCCGACATCGCCCGCAACAGCGACACAAAGTCTTCTTTTTGCACCGCCCGCAGCTCTTCGAGCGCCGCAGTTTCTTCGGCAGGCGAACTGGCCAAAATCATTCGACGCACGACCGGCAAACGATCAGGTGCCAAGAACATGTGCTCGGTGCGACATAAACCGATGCCCTCTGCGCCATATTCGCGGGCCTTTGTCGCATCTTCGGCGGTGTCGGCGTTCGCGCGTACCGCAAGTTTGCCCTTGCGAATTTCGTCAGCCCACTTCAAAATAGTTTGAAACTCTTTTGTTGGTTCGGCCGCGGTCAACTGCATTGCACCCAACATCACTTCACCAGTTGTGCCGTCGAGCGAAATCACATCGCCTTCACGCACAACAACGTCGCCTGCGCGAAACATCTTGCCGTCAATTTGCACGGCGTCAGCACCAACAACAGCAGGTGTTCCCCAACCGCGCGCAACAACAGCAGCATGGCTCACAAGTCCGCCACGCGAAGTCAAAATGCCTTTTGCGACCATCATGCCGTGCACGTCTTCGGGGCTCGTCTCGCTGCGCACCAAAATAACTGCCTCGCCACTCTTGGCCGCGGCTTCGGCATCATCGGCGGTGAAATAAACTTTGCCCACCGCCGCACCCGGCGACGCTGCCAAACCCTTGGCAACTGCCTTTGTCTTATTAATAAACTGCGGATGCAAAACCTGATCTAAATGCTCGGCGTTCACTCGCATCAGCGCTTCTTTTTTGCTGATCTTCCATGACTGTTTGCCTTTTCCCGTTCCAGCTGTCATATCCACAGCCATCTTCAGCGCTGCGGCACCTGTGCGCTTGCCCACGCGAGTCTGCAACATCCACAATTTGCCCTGATCAATCGTGAACTCGGTGTCGCACATGTCGTGATAGTGGCGCTCAAGTCGATCAAAGATCGCCAACAATTCTTTGTGCACACTCGGAAACTGACGCTTCAACGCGTCAAGATCTTCGGTGTTGCGAATGCCGGCAACAACATCTTCTCCCTGCGCGTTAATCAAATAGTCGCCGTATGGTTTGTTCTCGCCCGTCGCCGCATTGCGTGTGAAACCAACACCCGTGCCCGAG
>RFTA01000065.1 GCA_009923685.1 Actinomycetota bacterium | reverse complement strand
TTGGCGATCGAAATTCTCACTGCTACTCGGGCGATAGATTTTCGCGCCCCACTGACCGCCTCGCCAGCACTGATGAACGTTCACGCCGAGGTGCGCAAATTGGTCGGTCGCCCCGGCCCAGACAAACTGCTCGCCGACGAAATGAAACTTGTCGAGAACCTTGCAAAGTCGCTCTCAATGCGCCGCGCCGCCGAACTCATCACTGGCCCCCTCAATTAAAACTCTGCCTACGCAAGTGCTACAATGTAGAACATGCGTGAAGTTGGTATTCGAGCTTTAAAACAAAATGCGTCAGAAGTCATCGCCGATGTCGCGCTCGGCGAGACGATTGTCGTCACCGACCGCGGTCGCCAGGTTGCACAAATATCTCCGTTGCCGAGTTCGCAACTGGCAACACACATCGCTACTGGCATGATCATCAAAGCTAAAAATCAAAAAACAAAACTTCCAAAACCAGCTCGGCGTCCAAAAAAGTCGCCGTCACTCGGCCAATCACTCAAAGCAGCACGGGCAACCGAGCGCTTCTAATGGCATTTGTCGTCGACTCATCGGCAATAGTCAAACTGATTGTCGACGAGCCGAACTCACAGAATTTCGGCAACTGGTTGAAAAACTGTAAAAGCGAATTGTTCGTCTCAGAGATCGCCCATACCGAGGTAGCGCGGGCCATCGCGCGTGTTGATGCCAATCTTCATCGCCAACTAAAAACTGTGCTCGAACGTTTCGGCATAATCAGGGTGTCATCGCAAATTTTGGCAATTGCCAGTGTTCTAGCCCCCACCAAACTTCGCACGCTCGATGCGATTCACCTCGCATCATGCTTGATTTTGGGCGACGACCTAGATGGCCTTGTCACCTATGACGACTCGCAAACCGATGCTGCCCAGCAAGAGGGCATCACCGTCGTGGCGCCGTGATGGGCGAATTTAATTATTTGACCGTGTAGGTCAAAACTTCGATCATCTGATCGAATTTCGACGAACCATCGGCAAACAAAGTAACTCGGCAGGTGCCGGCTTTGCGAAACTTGATCGTCACGCTCGTGGTGCCGGTCGTCGTGCAGATAGATCTTGTCTCGTCAGATGTAACGACAACTTTTTGTCCTTTTGAACTAATCAGTTTGTTCGCGCTCAACACGACACTTTCGCCCGCCTTGTAACTTGCGCCGTCTCGCTTCAGGCCGAGTTTCGCCAACGCCACGGTCTGGCGGGGCAAGAACTTGAGCGGCACGATTGTGTCAAGTGCCGTGTCGGTGATGCCACGGTGATCTCGATATACGAACAACGAGCAATTAGAAACACCGCAGTCATATGTTTTGCTCTCACCATTGGCGTCGATCTTCGAAAAACTCGAACGCATCATCAACACCAACTCGCCCGTCGCCGACTGCGAACCACGTTGCCCGTCGGTCGTTGCCCAAATCATCGTGCCCGTCTCGGTGACACTGCCATTGCAGATCAGACCAGTGGCGGCGCGCTGACCCAAAGTTGGTTTAAAACACTGCGAGATATACACGCCTTGCCCAGCCGGCACATTCGCCAATTTGATCGACACGACCTCTAGATCAGCGAGTTTTTCAGTCTTGTTGACGCTGACGCCAACGGCAGCCGAAACTTGCGCGGGCGCAACCGCCACGAGCATCGCGACAAGCGCGCTTAAAACAACAGAGCGTGAAATGAACTTTGAGTTAGACATTTTTCTTGATTCAACTTTCTTGAATTTGGGGGGCTGAAAAATTAATTCGAAAACGAAATCGGCACAAAAACATCTTGTGTTCGATCTGTATATCGCAAATGATCAGAACGTGTCACGACACCGCATTTGATGACGGTGCAGTCCAACGTTCCGCTTTTTGCGACGACTACGAGATCAACAGTAAATGATCCATCAGGCAAAAACGGAGTCGTGAGACCAACGGCATAGTTCGGAGGATTCGAAGACACCCACACTGAACTCGACGCTGAGCCATCAATATTTACTCCGCCGATGCAAGTCGATTGTGGGTTCGGTGCTGCTTGCGTGCACACCGTCACATAGACACCTTTCTTCGTGTCGTAGCCCGTACCGCGCACTGTGACTGAAGTCCCATTTGGGTTGAGGTTCGTCGTCTGGCTGACCGTCAACTTTGGACGGCTTGTGCTCGCAGAGTTTGTATTCGATGCAATTGTCGAACCGGGCACGCTCGTTTTCGTTGTTGCGTTGCTGGCAACCACTGTGGTTGTCGTAGCAGCTGAACTTGCCGGCGCGATAGTTGTAGTCGCGATAGTTGTAGTCGCGATAGTTGTAGTCGCGATTGTTGCCGGGGCGACAGTTGACGGCGTAAGAGTCGTAGTCGCGCCTGTTTGCCCCGCAGTGGTCACCGTTGTGACCGCACTCATGACTGCGCTCGTCGTTACAGATGTCTCATTTGTCGACGTATCACTAGCACAACTTGAAACCACTGACATCAAAAACAAAAAAGGCAACACGCTGCGAGCAATTTTCACTCTGCAAATTCTACCAATCGGGCTCTCACTAGTAGATTGAAATGGCTATGGTCACAAGAAAAATCTCGCTACAACTACTGACCGTCGGCGATGGCAAATCTTCGTTGCCCACAACGGTCATCTCGGCCGACGATGTCAAAGTCAAAATCACTGACTCGTCGCGCATCATCGTGCTCAACGAGGCGATCGCCGAAATAGTTATTTCACTTGGCTTTGGTGACAAAATTATTGGTCGCGATGCAACGACAACTCTGGCCGCGCTCGAAGCGATACCAAAAGTCAGTAGCGGCCACGACATCAGCGCCGAAAGCGTGCTCGAACTAAAACCGACACTTGTCATTGGCGACACACGATCGGGCCCACCCGAAGCGATACAACAGTTGCGCGGTGCGGGTGTGCCAATCGTGCTTGCCCCTGAAGTCTGGAAGCTTTCTGACATTGCACCTCGCATCGCGCTTATCGCCAAAGCACTAGGCGCAGACACATTCGGCACAAACCTGCTTGATGCGACACAAAGCGACATCGACAAAGCGCTCAACACACTCGATTCTTCGACCGCAAAACCTCGCGTCGCATTCATTTATGTGCGTGGCACCGCGTCGGTGTTTTTGCTCGGCGGCAAAGAGTCTGGCGCCGACGAGATGATTCGTTCGGCCGGCGGCATCGATGTTGGCACCGACCTCGACCTGGCCGCATTTACGCCGCTCACCAGCGAGGCAATCGTCAATGCCAACCCTGCGATCATCGTCGTCACCACCCGCGGTTTGGCGTCGGTTGGCGGCATCGACGGACTACTCGAATTGCCTGGCATCGCCCAAACCCCTGCGGCAATGGCTCGCGCTGTGGTTTCGATCGATGATGACTTGTTATTCTCATTTGGGCCGAGAACCGGCGAACTAATTGTTCGTCTGGCGCAAGCCTTCAAAATTTTGACGACAGAAAACTGAGCACCGATCAAATGAGCGACTTGCGCCGACTTAATTCAAGAACTGTTGCGATAGTTCTATCGATTGCATTGGTCATCGTTGTTCTCAACGCCTTAACAACTGGCGCATACACAATTCATTTTGGCGAAGTTTTCAAAGTTTTGTTCGAAGGGCCGACGGCAAATTCAGATGCGAGCGTCAGTCACGCAGTTTTTTGGAACGTTCGTCTGCCGCGTGTCGCGCTGGCGATAGTCGTCGGTGCTTCACTCGCAGTTGCCGGTGTCGTGATGCAAGGCGTGTTTCGCAATCCACTCGCTGAACCGGCAACAGTTGGCGTCTCGGGTGGCGCGGCCGTCGGTGCGGTTATTGCTATCACGCTCGGTTTAAGCAAAATCACGCTCGGTGTGCAAGTTTTTGCATTCATCGGTGGCACTCTCGCAACGGCAATTGTTTATGGTTTGTCGCGAGT
>RFTA01000064.1 GCA_009923685.1 Actinomycetota bacterium | reverse complement strand
TCGCCGTGCAACAAACCTGCATCAAGCAAGTGTTTCATCACAACTGGCACTCCACCGACGCGATCAATGTCGGTCATGTGATATTTGCCGCCTGGTTTTGTGTCGGCAATGTGTGGCACTTTTGCCGCAATGCGATTGAAATCATCCAACGACAACGCCACGCCCGCCTCGTTGGCGATTGCCAACAAATGCAACACGGCATTTGTACTGCCACCGAGCGCATTAACGACCGCGATCGCATTTTCGAATGCTTTTTTGGTCATGATGTCACGCGGATAAACGCCAAGACGCAACAAATTCACAACTGCTGCACCTGCACGTTGTGCATCGTCATCGCGACGAGAGTCAACTGCCGGCGGCGATGCACTGCCTGGCAAACTCATGCCAAGTGCTTCGGCAATGCTCGACATCGTGTTTGCCGTGAACATCCCGCCGCATGCCCCTTCACCCGGACAAGCCTCGCGTTCGATTTCGCCGAGTTCAGACTCGCTCATTTTTCCCGCAGCACACGCACCGATCGCTTCAAACACAGTCGTGATGTCGATGTTCTTGCCGTTGTGTACACCTGGCAAAGTTGATCCGTTATATACGAAGACACTTGGCAAATTGAGTCGTGCTGCCGCCATCAACATCGCCGGAATGCTCTTATCGCAACCAGCCAAACCGACAAATCCATCGAATCGTTCGGCGTGCATCACCGTTTCGACGCTGTCGCAAATCACTTCACGACTCACAAGCGAAGCTCGCATACCTTCGTGACCCATGCTGATGCCGTCGCTGACGGTGATCGTGCCAAACTCAAGCGCCACACCCCCAGCGTCGCGCACACCAATCTTGGCACGAGCGGCAAGTCGCTTCAACGAGACATTGCATGGTGTCACTTCGTTCCATGAAGATGCAATCGCTACTTGTGGCTTTACCCAGTCGTCATCACCAAGACCAACCGCGCGCAACATCGCACGCGATGCAGCTTTTTGAATACCATCTGTTACATCACGACTACGCGGCTTTACATTCACCGGCGTGGCGTTGTCGCGACCTGTCATAGGTTAAGAGACTAGTTGTTTATCTGCTTTCGAGCCCCGCAGATATAGCGCAAGCACCGGAATCAAATATATGAAATACGTGATTACACGAATTCTCTCGGGGTTCGCATGCCACCCGAAAAGTCCGCGCATGAAATCATAAAAAGTTCCACCTGCCGACCAAATGCCACTTTCAATTGTCCAAGCCGACTCGATCAAATAGCCGGTCTCAAGTCCAAGTAGTTCGCGAAATTCATGCACGGTTTTGCCAGCGAGGCCAGCGGCAAACATCAGCAACAAAACTGCTGTCACGTTAAAGAACGTCTTTAGGTTTACTCGGCTACCAGCTTTGAAAACGAAATATCCGATCGCCACCGCGACAACCAAACCGATTACGCCGCCGATCACAACCGATGATCCCGATGCAGTTTCTGTTTTCGCGCTCAACAAAAACAGTGCGGTTTCTAATCCTTCACGGGCGACTGCGACGAACGCAATCGTTACCAATGCGGTTTTTGATGATGTTTCGACTTTATTTCGCAATTCGGCGCTCATGGTGCGAGCGTTGGCGCGCATCCAAAAAATCATTTGTGTCAACACGAGCATCGCGGCCAGCGCCAATGTGCCTTCAACCGCGTATTCAACTTTGCCGTTCAGTCCATCAACGAGAACATAAACCAAAATGCCAACGACAAGACATGCGATGGTTGCAGCAATCGTGCCGAACCAAACTGATTTACTCTCGTCGCGACGGTTGGTCTTGGCCAAATAAGTCAACAAAATAGAAATCACAAGCGACGCCTCGAGACCCTCGCGCAACGTGATCAAAAAACTTGAACCCATAATTTCTCCCTTGTCAGTTTTTGTAAGGCTTGCCTAACACATAGTAGGCCATCCTTACAAGTTTCACAAATCAATGACTTTTTCGCTTATTTTGCTCGCTTTGATTGCAATATCGCCGTCACGGCTTTGCCGTCGGCCTTACCTTTTGATGACTTCATGATCGCACCGACAAGAGCACCCAGGGCTTTTTCTTCGCCGGCACAATATTTTTGCCAAGCGCCTGGTTCTGCTGCAATCGCGGCGTCGACCATTGACTCAAGTGCCCCAGTGTCAAGAGCCTCGAACCCACGCTTGGCAGCCATCGCCACAACATCGCCGCCACCAGCCTCAATCAAATCGGTTAGCAAAGTTTTCGCCTGAGTCGAAGTAACTTTTGCATCTCGCTCGAGAAGCGTGAGCATTGCCAAATCGCGTGCCGGTACTTTAGGTGTTGACCCTTGCTCGGCGAAAGCCTGTTGCACGTAAATAACCGAACGACGAGCGTCACCACCGCAGCCGACAACCTCGCGAACATAATCATCTTGTCCACGTTCAACGACCACGATCGCAGACTCGCCGTCTTTGTCGACGCCGCAAAGTTCGGCTAAAGCTTTTCGACGTGCCGCGGGCAAAACTGGCAATGCATCTCGCACACGATCAACCCATGACTGCTCGGGCACAAGCGGCACCAAGTCTGGCTCTAAGAAATATCTGTAGTCGTCGGCGTCTTCTTTGGTGCGCAAAGTTTCGGTGCGCCCCGAAGCGTCGTCCCAGTGGCGAGTTTCTTGACGCACGGTGCCACCACTTTCGATCAAGTCAACTTGGCGACGTGCTTCATAGTCGATTGCCCGACCAACTGCTCGAATCGAATTGACATTCTTAATTTCGCAACGCGTACCAAATTCGGTGCCTGGTTTGTGCACCGAGACATTGACATCACAACGCATCGAACCTTCTTCCATTTTCGCATCGCTCGCTTCAACCGCCAACAAAATCGCCCGCAACTCAGCCACATATTGTCGGGCCTGCTCCGAGGTTCGAATGTCTGGTCGCGAAACAATCTCAACAAGTGGCACGCCTGCGCGGTTGTAATCAATCAATGAATAATCACTGCCGTGAATTCGACCCGACGAGCCACCGAAGTGGGTCGACTTGCCCGTGTCTTCTTCGAGATGGGCGCGTTCGACGCCGATGCGCACATCACCAGGCAACATCAAAAAGCCATCAACGTTTAACGGATGGTCGTATTGAGTGATTTGATATGCCTTCGGCAAGTCTGGGTAAAAATAATTTTTGCGGTGAAATGTGCAAGGCTGCACTTTGCAGTTCAATGCCAGACCGATACGCATTGCCAACTCGACGGCGTGCTTGTTTAATACCGGCAAAGCACCTGGCAAACCGAGTGTGACCGGGTCAATGTTTGTGTTTGGTTCGTCACCAAATCGATTCGCACTCGCGCTGAACATTTTTGTTTTGGTTGCCAACTCGACATGCACTTCGAGACCCACAACGAGTTGCCAACCGTTTGGCAGTGCCGCGTTTTCGCTCATGATGCTCGCTCAAGTTCTGCGGCTACTTTAAACATCGCCTGCTCGCCCATTGTCGTCGCCAACACCTGAATGCCCACTGGCATCGAATCTGACCCGACACCAAACGGCACGCTCATCGCCGGGTGACCAGCCAAATTTGTGGGGATGGTGAACACATCGCACAGATACATCGCCAACGGGTTATCTGTTTTTGAGCCAAACTTAAAAGCAGTCGAAGGCGAAGTCGGCGTCAAAATTGCATCGACATCTTTATAGGCACGCGCAAAATCGTCCGAAATTAATCGACGAACTTTTAATGCCTTGCCGTAATACGCGTCGAAGTAACCAGCCGACAATGCGTATGTACCAAGCATGATGCGCCGTTTGACTTCTTCGCCAAAACCCGATTCACGCGTGGCTGCATACATTGCATTCAGATCTGCCGCGTCAACTCGATTGCCATAGCGCACGCCGTCATATCGTGCGAGATTGCTGCTTGCCTCGGCTGG